>JAICUE010000291.1 GCA_025936015.1 Gemmatimonadaceae bacterium | reverse complement strand
ATCGTCGACGAACGACGCGGGCGTGAAGCCGGCGGCGAGACCGGCCGCATAGACGAATGGCTTGAACGCCGACCCGGGCTGCCGATGCGCGAGCAGCGCGCGATTGAATCCGCCGCGCTCGTACTTCCGTCCGCCGACCAGTGCGACCACGTCCCCGCTGCGCGGATCGATCGCGACGAGAGCACCCTGCACCCCCGCGCCACGCGAGCCGTACCATGCGACACCTTCGCGCGCGAGCCCGTTCGCCTGGCGAGTGACCGCGGATTCCGCCGCCCGCTGCGCGCGGGTGTCGATCGTCGTCACTACCGTCAGGTCTGCATCGCGCAACGACGCCGGGACCACCGAATCGATGATCGTGCGCACCGCATCGATCGCGTAGGAATCGCCGACTTCATCCGGATGCCACTCGTCCGGTGCGATGTCGAGTGGCTCGCGCGTCGCCCGGTCGGCGTCAGCGCGGGCGATGTACCCTTCGCGCGTCATCAATGAGAGCACGAGATTCCGGCGGCGGAGCGCGCGCTCCGGCGCGTGACGCGGCGCGTACGACGAGGGGCCTTTCGGGAGCGCGGCGAGCAGCGCCGCCTCGGCGAGATCGACCTTCGCGACACTCTTTCCGAACAAGTCGCGACTCGCTGCCTCGACGCCGTATGCACCGTTGCCGAGGTAGATGACGTTGAGGTAGAGCTCGAGGATCTGGTCCTTGGTCAGGCTCGACTCGAGCAGCCGCGCGAGGCGCAGCTCCATCAGCTTGCGTGAGAAGGTGCGCCTTCCGTACTCACCGGCGACGAAGCCATTTCGCGCGACCTGCATCGTGATGGTGCTGAATCCCTCGCGCACACCGAGTGCGCCGACGTTTCTCGAAGCGGCGCGAACGACTGCACGCCAATCGAGTCCGCCATGCTCATAGAATCGGCGGTCTTCCGTCGCGACGAATGCCGCGCGCACCTGCGGCGGGATCTTCGCCAGGGGAACGTTCACGCGGTGGACGGGATTGACCCGGGCGAGCAACGTCCCGTTCCGATCGACGATCCGCCCTCCCTGCGCCGGCCGGAATGCGCGGATCTCCTCCGCGGTCGGACAGCCGCGGAAGCCACAGCTCGCGAGCCAGCCATCGACCCCCCAAGTCGCCACGATGGCCAGCACGAGCGCGGCAAGCCCCGGCCACTGGCGACGCAGCCAGACGCGCGGGGAGACCGGGCGTTCAGGCTGGATCAGGGCGCGCAGCCGGCGCCAGCGAATGATCGCCCAGGCGGCAAGCGGCGAATGCTGAAGCTCGATCGCCTCGTCCGAATCTTCGCGGATGAATCGCATTGACAGGAATATGGTACGCCGCAGAGCCCGGAGGGTTGCCGTCAACCGGGCGCGGCACTTCCGCGCGTCGCGGACCACAACGGATACGAGCGGTGTACGAGACGATGCGGTGACGCTTCGCTTTTCGGCTGGCGCCGATTAGCATCGTTTACCCGCGAGCGTGTTGGTCGTCACATCACCGCGCGCGGCGACCGCGCGACCATTCATCGTGCGACCCCTCTCCTCGCTACAGCCGATGCACCCCCGGATCGAATCATTGCCCACCGCGCGGCTCGCGACGCTCGCGGTTGCTGTACTTCTTTGCGCGACGAGCTGCACCCGCGAGTCGAGCGCTCACGCTCGCGGCGATCAGGGAAACGCTGCGCCAATCGTGGCGACGTCCAGCGGCGCGATCGCCAGCGCCGACACGACGCATCACGCGACATCGACAGCATCGACCGAACCGCGAGTGCCTAACGAGATGGGCCGCGTGCCGGTGCTGATGTATCACCTCATCGGCGATCATGAGTCGTCGTGGGGACGCGAGCGTGGAAACTTCCGCCACGATCTCGAGCTGCTGTACGAGCGCGGCTACCGTCCCGTGAACATGGTCGACGTCCTCGACCGGAAGATCGACCTTCCGGCCGGACTCTCGCCAGTCGTGTTCACCTTCGACGACGCTTCGCCGTCGCAGTTCCGCTACATCGAGCGTGACGGGAAGCTCGTGATCGATTCGTCGAGCGCGATCGGGATCTGGCTCGACTTCGCGAAGTCACATCCGGGGTGGGGAAACAAGGCGGTCTTCTGCATGCTCCCGGCGGCATCGGCTGGTCACGCGTTCTTCGGTGACCGCAACATCGAAGGCCAGCAGACCGCCTGGCGATTCAAGAAAGTCCAGGCGCTCGCGGCGATGGGCTTCGAGCTCTGCGATCACACGCTCTGGCACGCGCAGCTGAACAAGTACAGTGACGCGGTCGTGCAGGAGCAGATCGCTCGCGGGTTGATGGCGATCGACTCCGCGGTCCCCGGCTACAAGGTGCGCACCTTTGCCCTCCCCCTCGGCATCTGGCCGAAGAATCGCGCGCTGGCGAAGAGCGGGAGCTGGACCGATCCGAAGACCGGCAAGACGGTGAGCTACAACTTCGACGCGATCCTCGAGGTGTGGGGCTCGCCGGTGCCGAGTCCCTATTCGCCCGCGTTCAACCCGTTGAGCGTGCAGCGGCTGAAGGTCACGGGCAATTCGCTCGTCAACGCTCTCGACCGGCTCGATCGCACGGGCGAACGGTACGTCTCCGACGGAAACGCGGGAGTCGTCGCCCGACGGCAGTAGCGGCGACGGGGATGACGCCGCACGCGGACCCCGCACACCGACGCCGCACACCGTAGCATGGGTCGCCGATCGACTGTTCGATCGGCGACGCTTTCATTCTCGCTCATTTCGCCCGGAATTCATCTTCGGTCGCGATGTCCGCACCGTCGATTTTCGCGACAGCTTCTCCCGCGCTGCGGCGCTGCCTAACGTTGTTTCACGGGCAGAACGCCCGGCGTTTCCCGTACTCTGCTGCTGCGGTCTTCGCCATGTCACAGATTTCCACCTCGGTGTCCCGTTTCGCCACTTGTCCCGTCGCGATGTGAAGTGGCATCGTTGCCAGGCATCATCGAACGAAGAAGTTCATGACTGGAGGCTTTGTGTCCGAACCGTATCGAACGATTCGTCATCTCGCATTCTTCGAGGCGCTTGGCGCCCTGGAAGAAGACAGCGTCGAGTGGAATGCGACGACTGCGGGGCTCGTGGTCCTGCGGCTCGTCGACTCGTGGTTCGACGAGGGCGCGCACATCGCTGCGGCGGACGCCTGGGGATTGAACGCGGTCCGCGAGGCTGTGGCGGCGATGGCGACGGGGGATCCGGCGCGGACGATTCTCAGCGGTGTCGTCGACGCAGTCGCGATGGCGAAGCGCGCGGACTTCAGCGTGGTCGCAACGCGACTGAGCGCATACGGGCGTGCCCTCCACTTCGACGCGAAGTGGCGGCTGGCCGCCGACGTGTACGAGACGCTGCTGACATATGCGCATCCGATCGACGAGTCGGACGTTTACATCAATGCGTCGATGCAGCTCGGCTACTGCTTGCGAATGCTCGGCGAGTTCGATCAGGCCGCGGTGGCCTACGCGGACGCGGGTCGGATCGCGACGTCGATGGGCGATGTGGTCGGGATCCTGCGCGCGCGAATCGCCGACGCTCGATTATCGATGTCCCGCGGCAACCTGCCGCGGGCGGAAGAGATACTCGATGATACGATCGCGCGAGCGAGGTGTGAGTCGCTCGATGATGTCGTCGGGCTTGCATTACACGAACGTGCGAGCGTCGCCTACGAGCGACACGATTATCCTCAGGCAATTCGCTTCGGTTACGACGCCCTCGCAAAGCTGACCGGGCAGGCGGCACGCGACCGTGTGCTCGCTGACATCGCGGCATCGTTCCTCGATCTCGGCGTGATAACCGCGGCGCGCGATGCATTCCTGGTTCTTGCGGCTACCGCGCAGGAGCAGTACGTCCGCTGGTCGGCGACCCTCAACCTGCTCGACGTATCGACACTCGAGGCGAGTGAGCCGCGTTTCGAAGCCTACCGCCGCGAATTGGCTCTGGTTCAACTGCCGTTGGTGCTGCAGGTGAATTATCACTTGCATGTCGGCAACGGCTACGCGGCATTCGGACGCGTCGATCGGGCGCGACGCTCACTTCTCCAGGCAGCAGAGATGGCCGCACAGCATCGGCTGAATCAGTTGCTCTTCACCGCGGAAGAGAGCTTGCGGCGTTTGGAATCTGGCGAGCGGATGCTCGGTGAGCGGGCCAACATCGTTCCGACCTTCGTGCCGGACGCAGTGGCCGATGTCGCCGACGCGCTGCATTCCATGCGGACGACAGCGACTGTCGGCGAATGATGCAAACGGCGCGGGGCCGAACCAGTAGGTGGTCCGGCCCCGCGAGATCGCTTCATTCGTTGGTCGAAACTACTTCACGCAGATCTGACCGCCGGTGTTGGTCCCGCAGTCATTCTTGTTCGGCGACGGGGCAACGGGGTTCGAGCAGGCGCTGACCACGAGGGCGGCTACGCTGAGGGCGAGAAGGACGATCTTGTTGCGACGCATGGTGTTACCTCGTGAGT
>JAICUE010000211.1 GCA_025936015.1 Gemmatimonadaceae bacterium | reverse complement strand
GTCGCGGCTGGCCGCGCGGGCGCGGTCTGGGAACGCGCGGGCGGCGCCGTGACAGCCAGGAGAAGCCCGAGCAGCGCGATGGCGGCTTGGCGCGGCGGCGCGACAATACGCAGCGAGCGGGCTCCGGTCATCGGAAGACTTGGATTATCGACACCGCGAAAACGTATCGAGGTGACGCGGCGCACGACAGGGCGGCGCGCCCCGCCGGCGGACGGCCGCGTCGCGGCAAGCACGTGGCACATGCGTTGCCTCGGACGGGCGCGGGCGCGGTGAACGTCCGCGCAGCAACACGCCGATAACAGCGGAGGACAATCGTGCGTCGCGGAGGAAGTCTGATCGCCGCCATCATCATGGCGATCATCGGAGCCATCACCTACTTCTCGTCGCGGTCGACGAACGAGGTGACGGGCGAGGTGCAGCACATCAGCATCGCGCCGGATCAGGAAATCGCACTCGGCCTGCAGGCGTTTCCCGAGATGTCGCAGGAGTTCGGCGGTGAGATCTCCAACCAGGCGGTGGACGACTACGTCGAGCAGGTCGGGCAGCGCATCGTCGCGAAGAGCGACGCGGCGAATGGCCCGTACAAGTACGACTTCCACGTCCTCGCCGATCCGCAGACGATCAACGCGTTCGCGCTCCCGGGCGGGCAGGTCTCGATCACCGTCGGGCTGTTGAGCAAGCTGCACAACGAAGCGGAGCTGGCCGGGGTACTCGGCCACGAGATCGGCCACGTCGTCGGTCGTCATGGCGCGGAACAGCTCTCGAAGCAGCGGTTCGCGCAGACGCTCGTCGGCGCGGCGACGATCGCGTCGTACAACCCGGACCGTCCCAGCTCGACGGTGCAGAACGCGGCGATCGCCTCGGCGATCAGCCAGCTGGTGAGCCTCCGCTTCAGCCGCAACGACGAGCTCGAGGCCGACGCGTTAGGCGTGCGGCTGATGGGCGAGGCGGGTTACGACGTGCGGGGGATGCACGACCTGCTCGTGATCCTCGAGCAGCAGTCGCAGGGCGGGCGGACGCCGGAGTTCTTCAGCACGCATCCGGACCCGGGGAACCGGCTGCAGCGGGTCGATCAGCTGATCGCCGAGAACCCGGGCAAGGGGACGGACGTCGGCGCGGACCGGTTCCAGGCGAACGTCCTGCGGTACATGAGGTAGCGCCGGACCGGGCGCCGGTCGGGCCCAGCGTCACGAGCCGCGTTCCAGCCTAACGCTCGAGGCACGGCGCCGGCACCCCGGTCACCCACATCGCGTCGATCGTCGCCGCGTCGGGGATCACGCTCGCGTCGCGCTCCACCGCGGCCGCACCGCCGCGCAGCTCGCCCGGCGCGACGTTCGTCTCGAACGACACACCGGGGATGTCAGGCGCGAATGCAACGACATTCCCCTCCCCGACCGCGCCGCAGATCTTTCCATGCGCGGCCCGGAGCGCGCCGATCGTGCTGCCGACATGGATCCCCTTCGCCGTCGCGAATACCGAATCGCGGACGATGATGCGGGTGATGGTCGTGTCCGGCGTCCCGGTCGAGAGCGCGATGACGTGGCCGCCGCCGACGTCGATCGAGTGCGCGCGCTCGGGGAGCCCTTCGCCTAACGTGATCGCACTGTCGCGGGTCTCGCAGGCGGTGGACACCGCGGCGACCTTCGCGCCGATAAGCACCGGTCCGATTCCCTCGCGGGTGACCGGTGTCGGCGTCACCGCGCAGCGCTGCTGTGCCGCCGAGCGGGAAGGATGATCGGTGACGCGTGGGTGGCCGGCGGCGTCGCGGCTCGATTCGTGGCCGCTGAAGCAGGCGAGGGTGAACGCCGCGGCGAGTAGCAGGGAGTGGATCGCGTTGAAACGAACGACGCTGATGCGCATCGGCCAAAGATGCAGCGGGCACCCCGCCGGCTCAATCCTGGCGCGCTGCCTCCGGCGGAATCGGCTGGCCGCGCAGTACCGCGACAAGGACCTCCTCGAGACGGTCGAGCGAGAAGGGCTTGGTCAGCACCGGCTGCCGCCCCATCGCGCCGCTCCGGACACCGCGACCGGCGACGTCGCCGGTCATGAACAGCGTCCGAGCCGCGAGCCCCGGGCGATCGCGGCGCAGCACCTCGTACAGCGCGGGTCCATCCATCCCCGGCATTCGCAGGTCGCAGACGACCGCGTCGACGCTCGTTTCCGCGAGGACAGCGAGCGCGCCCTCGCCGTTGCTCGCCGAGATGACGGTGAAGCCGCGCAACTTCGCGAAGCCCTCGAGCCCAGCGCGGAGGAGTGGTTCGTCCTCGACGACGAGCACGCGCAGCCCGGCCAATGGCGAGCGAGTCGCGAGCGTCGGCACTTCCCCGCTCGCTCGCCCGCGCGCCGCGGCGCTGCTCTCCGCCGGGAGCGAGACGACCATCGTCGTCCCGCGCTCCGACGTCTCGGCGATCCCGATCGACCCGCCGTGCGCCGTTATGATCCCGTAGCTGACGCTCAAGCCGAGGCCGGTGCCTTCGCCCTCCGCCTTGGTCGTGAAGAACGGCTCGAAGATGTGCGCGCGTGCCGACTCGGGAATACCGCGCCCGCTGTCGGCGACCTCGAGGACGACGCTGCCCGGGAGGGCTCGCGTCGCGACGCGAAGCGTCCCCCCGCCTAACGGCGCCATCGCCTGGACGGCGTTGGTCACCAGGTTGAGGACGACCTGCTGCAGCTGCCGTGCGTCGGCGACGACCGGCGGCAGCGCCCGGTCGAGGCGGAGGTCGACGGTGACGTTGGCATCGGCGAGCTGGAAGCCACGCAGGCGCAGCGTCCGCTCGACGAGGACATCGAGGTCGAGCGGCTCGCGGCGATTCTCGCTGCGACGGGCGAAGGCGAGAAGGTCCTTCACCACCTGGCTCGCACGCGCGGTCTCCGACTTGATCACCTCGATCGGGTCGCGATGCGCGGCGGGCAGCGACGGATCGCGGAGCAGGAGCTGGGCGAACGCGCTGATGCTGCTCAGCGGGTTGTTCACCTCGTGCGCCACGCCGGCGACGAGCTCGCCGACCGCGGCGAGCCGCTCGGTCTCGACGAGCCGGGCGCGCAAGTCACGCTCGGCCGTGACGTCGCGGCCGATGACCAGCGCGGCCGGCGGATCGGCTTCGGGAAGCCGGCTCGCGGCGAAGGCGACGACGCGCGGCGGCGCGTTCTCGCGGGGGATGCGGACCTCGCAGCGCGTCGCCGTCCCGTCGATGGCCCGCGCGAGCGCGTCGGTAACGAGCGCGCGATCGTCGGGCAGTACCATGTCGCCGATCATCCGGCCGACGAGATGAGCCGGGTCGATCCCGGCGACTTCGCGCACCGCGTCATTCGCCTCGCGCACGCGCCCGCTCTGCAGCACGGTGAGGACGACGTCCGGCGCGGCGCGGAACAGGGTGCGAAAGCGCCACTCGGCCTGGCGAAGGCTCTCGACCAGCTCGGCGTTGGAGAGCGTCACCGTCAACAGGTCGGCCATCGCTTCGACGCGCGCGATCTCGACCGGGGTGAACGCGCGGGCCGTGCGACTGCTCACCGCAACGGCGCCGATCCGCTCGCGGCGCCGGTTGATCGGGACGATCAGGATCCCGCGCACGCGGAGCGACGTGCCGGCCGGCTCGTAGAGCAGGCCGGGCTCGAGCGACGCATCGGCGACGGTCCACGGCTTCCCGGCACGGATCGTCCTGCCTAACGCTGAACCGGCGGCCGGGATCTCGAGGCCGGCGATGGGCGCGCTCAGGCCGATCGCCGCGGCGACGCGGATCGTCCCCTCGCCGGTGAGCAGGCCTAACGATCCGGCGCCGGTCATCAGGGCGAGGGCGCCGCCGTCGGCGCTGGCGATGTCGACGACCGCCTCGATGAAGCGCTCGAGCACCCGCGCCGGGTTGAGCTCGAGGGAAATCTGCTGGCCTAACGTCCACATCCGCTGCAGCACGCGCTGCGCTTCGGCCAGCTCGGCGGTGCGGCTCTCGACCGCCTGCTCGAGCCGGGCCGAGAGCTCGCGGCCGGCGAGGACGTTGCCGGCGAGGATGAGCCGGGCGCGTCGCTCGGCCTCGAGCACCATCGCGGCGCGGATCGCGAGCACCGCGCCGAAGAGGGCGACCGGGACGGAGAGGAGGACGTTCCGCTCACCGCGGACACCGAGCACCCCGGCCGCACCGGAGGTGACGATGATCGCGACGATCACCGCGCGCGCCCGCAGCCCGTCGATCGCGTGGGTGCGCGCCGGATCCTCGGGGTCGTTATCCGAATCCGCGTGTTCACCGAATACGGCGACGAACACTTCACGCGATGTCAAACGCGCGGGCAGTGCGAGGCTGAAGCCGGCGACGGCGAGTCCCCACCAGAGATCCGCGCTCGTCGGATCGACGTGACCGACCGCAACCGCCTGACGGGCGATCACGGCATGCGCGACCTCGAGGAGCGACGTCGCGCTCACGAGCATCGCGGCAGCGCGCGTCCCGATGGTGTCGCCGCGCGTGGCGAGGAGCAGCGCGGCGAGCGCGATTGCCGCGATCATGCCACTGCGCCAGACGAGCATGAAGCCGTGCGCCGACGCCTCGACCGCGCCGAGCGCTTCGGTCGAGAGCTGGGCGAGCATCAACGCGACGATCGCCGCGGCTGTCGCGACGAGCACGACGTCGAGCAGCTCGGGGAGCCGCATCGACTGGCGGCGGCGGCGGCCGATGACCAGCGCGAAGGTGCCGGCGAGCACCGGATTCACGCCGAGCACGAGCAGCCAGAGCGACGTGTTCGGCAGCGCCGGTGTTCGGTCGGGGAGGACGTAGGCGAAAACGGTGTAGAGCTGCGACAGCGCGCCGAACAGCGATGCGACGGCGACACCGGCATAGAGGGGGCGGGAGACGCCGGTCGCGTCGCGTGCAGCGAGCGCGAAGGCCACCACCAGCGCGAGCGTCGCGACGCCGAGCGCGATGCTCCCCGTGGTGACGACGCTCGTCGAGGACGTGTAGGGCCGCAGCATCAGTGCGGCGAGCGCGGCGTGGCTGACTACCCGGGCAACGAGTGTCGCTTGCTCACTTGCGGACTTCTCCCGCCACCATGCGCGCTTCATCCATGAAGGACGCCCGAGGAGCGAGGGCGTTTCAGGGGAGAATCGTCGCTGCTCAGGTCATGAACTCGTGGAGCAGCGAGTGAAAATGATGGACGCCGTTCTCCCGCTTCACCGAGTAGCGGCCGCGGTCATAGACGCGCGAGTGGAGGTTCTTCTGGACCGCCTCGCAGATCTCGATGTCCTCGCCCTGGATCTCGTCGCTGAAGCTCACGAGCTTCGACCAGGCAGGATCGGTCGCCGGGTCGGCCGGCGGCTCGAGCGCGAACCACTCGAAGACCACCCGGCACCGCTCGCTGCCGAGTGGCAGCACGACGTTCGTCTGGACCTGGCCGAGGTAGACGTTGAGCATCGTGTTCGGGAAGAGCCAGTAGTACTGGGCC
>JAICUE010000142.1 GCA_025936015.1 Gemmatimonadaceae bacterium | reverse complement strand
GCGCTGCTCGAGCTGAGCGACGACGAGCTCACGGCCCTGAGCGAGACCAAAGGCTGAGCACCGCAGGCGGGCGGCAGTCACGCGCCGGCGCACCACCGCGGCGGCTGATCTGGTTGTTGACGATCGCCGCCGGGGTGAGCGTCGCCAACCTGTACTACAACCAGCCGCTGCTCTCGGACATCGCGACGACCTTCCACGCCAGCGCGCGGGCAGTCGGCTCGATCGCGATGCTGACGCAGGCGGGGTATGCGGCCGGGCTCGTGCTCTTCGTCCCGTTAGGCGACATCACCGAGCGGCGCCGGCTGATCGCCCTGCTGCTCGTCGCCGTCGCGATCTCGCTCGCGGTCGCCGCCGGCAGCCCGACGTTAGGCATCCTCGCCGCCGCCAGCTTCGCGATCGGCGTTACGACGGTGGTGCCGCAGCTGATCCTTCCCTTTGCCGCGGGAATGTCGGCGCCGGGGGTGCGCGGGCGCGTCGTCGGGCAGGTCGTGTCGGGGCTGCTCGTCGGGATCCTCGCCGGCCGCGTGGTCGCCGGCGCGGTCGCCCAGTACGCCGGCTGGCGCAGCATGTTCGCGGCGGCGGCGATCGCGATGGTGCTGCTCGCGATCGCGCTCCGCTTCATGCTCCCGCTCGCACCGCCGGCGAGCGGCGGCCTTTCCTACGGCGGACTGCTCCGGTCGTTAGGCACGATCTTCCGCGCCGAGCCGGTGATCCGTGACGCGGCGCTGCTCGGCGGGCTGACCTTCGCGTCGTTCAGCGCGTTCTGGACGACGCTCGCCTTCCGCCTCGTCGAGCCGCCGCTGCACTACGGTAGCGCGACCGCGGGCGCGTTCGGGCTGATCGGGCTCGTCGGCGCCGTCGCCGCGCCGCTCGCAGGGCGAATGGCCGACCGCCGCAGTCCGCGCCAGACCGTGGGCATCGGCCTCTTCGTCAACGTCGCGTCCTGGGTGCTGATGCTCTTCGTCGGTCACACGCTGATCGGACTGGCGATCGGCGTCGTCCTCCTCGACGCCGGCACGCAGGTCGCGCAGGTCTCGAACCAGGCGCGCGTCTACGCCCTCCCCGCCGCGATGCACGGGCGCCTCAACACGATCTACATGACCTGCTACTTCATCGGCGGGTCGCTCGGCTCGGGGGCAGCGGTGCTGGCATGGGGCGCATGGCGCTGGCCCGGGGTCGCCGGCGTCGCGTTAGGCGCGCTCGGGCTCGCGCTCGGCGTGTATTTCATTTCGTCTGGAGGCGGCAGGCCTGCCGGGCCGCCTCGACCGAGTCGACCGCGTGCTGCCAGCGTTCCGGAGTGAAGTACGAGCCGAGCATGCGCTTCGCCGAGTCGGGGCTGATGATCACCGAGTTGACGCCGAAGGCGGCGAGATACGGCGTCGCCGCGGCGGTGTCGCCTAACGCGAGCAGCGCGAGCGCGCGCGTGTCTCCGCCGATACCCGAGCACCGGCCAGGTCCGCCGCGGATGCCGTTGGCCACGATCCGCGTGCTGTCGGTGAGCCGCAGTGCCCGCTCATACTCGCCTCGCGCGAGCGCGACCGATGCGAGCGTCAGGTAGGCGCGTGGCCGCTCGAGCCACCCCATGCGCAAATCGATCGGCGTCGTATCCGCGAGCACCTCGCGGGCGTGTGCCTCGGCCGAGTCGCGGACATCGGGATCGCGAAACGCCGCAGCGCGGCCATTGAATTCGGTGCCGAAGAATCTGCCCGATCGCGCCTCACGCACCGCCCAGCGGCGGATGGTGGCCGAGTCGGCGTTGTTCTCGATGACGTTCAACAAGTTGTAGCTGTAGGTCGACCTTCCTCCGGCGCGTTCGTAGAGACTATCGAGCGAAGGAATGAGCGGCGCGATCGAGTCGCGAGGGACACGCCGCAACTCCATCTCATGCAGCTCCCTGACCCGAAGGTCGAGCGCCCACGGGCTATCGGGGTGTTCCCGCATCAGACGCTCGGTCCACCGCGCGGCAGCGCCCGGCTCCTCGATTCGGTAGGCAAGCCACGCCATCCCGGCGAGTTCTCCAGGACGCGCATTGGTCTTCGCGTTGAACCTGGTCGTCAGCCTGCCGAACCTTCGCTCGGCGCTGTCGAAGAACTTGAGCCAGTCGAAGGTGCCGGTGCTCGCCGGTGAATCCGCGAGGTACCACCGCATCGGATGATCGGGGGCCCATCGAACGAATTCTTGGGCGAGAAGACGATTGGTCATGAAGCTGCGCGTGTGGAAGGCGGCACTCTCCATCGCATCGAGCGAAGGACGCGTGGCCAAGCTGTCGCTCGTGAGGAGGAGAATATCGGTGACCCGCCGGCCGCTCATTGATCCCGGTGGCGCCGTCATGACGAGGATGTCACCCGACAGCGCGGTGGGCGGGAGCGTCACCCGCCCGCGGTAGGCGCCATCGCGGTCGCGAACGAGCAGTGCCGGGAGGTAGTCGAAGGAGAGGTCGCGACGGCCGCTGCGTGGGCTGTCGCGAAGATCGACGTACGCCCCGGCCCAGAGCGTGTCGCCGCCGGCCCATTCCGCGGCGGGGACGAAGCGGATACCGATCGTCGCACCCGGACGCGGGTAGCGCGGATAGATCGTCGCACTTCCGTAACTCGCGGCAGCGAGACCGCGCTGCTGCCATTCCGGCCAGATCAACACGGCAAGCACAATCGTCGCGGCGGCAGCCAGCACCGCCCCCCGCTTCTTCGTGAGCCAATGACGCGGTCTTTCGATCCGCGAGGAATCCCCAGAATCGGTGACATCAACGAGGACGGGCGTCGCCGACCGCGGTGCGACCTCTCGCGTCCGCGTTCCGTTGATGCGGCCGAGCAGCGTGCGCGACGGTTCGATGTCAGGCATCGCGCGCGCCGCATTGCCTAACGCTCCGATTGCCGATAGCTCGCTGGCGCATCGCGCACACCGCGCGGCATGCCGGCCGGCGCGCGATCGCATCCGCTCCACTTCCGACAGGTCGGCGAGCCGCGACAGAGTCTCATCGCTCGGGTGCATCGACATCGTGAGCATCGTCATCTCGTGCCTCCCAGCAGGGCGCGCAGCGCCTGGCGCGCGCGAAAGAGTCGGATTTCGGAATTGGCGACGGAGATGTCGAGCAGCGCCGCGATCTCGCGGTGCTCGTAACCCTCGACCTCCTTGAGCAGGAAGACGGTGCGCTGCTCTTCGCTGAGCTGCGCGAGCGCGGTCTCGATCGAGAGTCGCTCGAGCGCGGCATCGTCGCGCGCCAGCAGCGTCGCGACCGATCCGGCATCCGTCTCCCGTCGCCGCCTGACGCTGCGCATCCGCATCAGCGCGAGCCGGACGGCGACGCGCCGCAGCCAGGCGCCTAACGCTCCGCGCGCCGGATCGTATCCGGCAAGGGTCTTCGGCAGCGCGAGAAACAGCTCCTGCACGACGTCCTCGGCGTCCGCCGTGTTGCCGAGCAGCCGGTAGGCCGCCGTATACGCCGCCGCCGCATGACGATGGTAGAGCGCGGCGAACGCCGCTTCGTCACCGCGCATCGTCTGCTCGACGCGCTCCCGCTCGTCGAACTCCTCGCTCGTCACCGCCAACCTGCCCGCGCGCGGGGAATGCTTCCCGGAAGCTGTCATGCCCTCTCTATGCCGCCCGCGCCCCAAACCTTACACGCCAGCAGACTCCGTACTCGCACCCCGCCTTACCAGCGGCTTGACGGTACTTATGCCGTTCGCCTCGTGGCCGATCCCTGCCGAATGCCTCCTGCCTCCATGCCCCTGCAGCATGCCGAGTGGCAGGGCAGCCTGCCTCGTGCCTCGTCGCAGTGCAGTTCTGCCTCGTGGCGGTTACATGAGCAGCGTGTGACGGAGAATCGCGAATGCCACACTGAAGTAGATGATCAGCCCCGTCACGTCGACGAGCGTCGCCACGAACGGCGCCGACGCGCTCGCCGGATCGAACCCGATCCGCTTCAACAGGAATGGCAGCATCGATCCCGCGAGCGATCCGAACGTCACGACGCCCACCAGCGCGCCGCCGACGACCGCCGCGATCAACAGCCAGTGCTCTCCGTAGTCATACCATCCGAACTTCTGCCAGAGCACGATCCGGATGATCCCGATCACGCCGAGGATGATGCCTAACGTCAACCCGGCGGGCAGCTCGCGGAGCAGGATTCGCCACCAGTCGCTCAACCGGATCTCGCGCAGCGCCAGCGAGCGAATGATCAGCGACGTCGCCTGCGATCCGGAGTTTCCCCCCGAGCTGATGATCAGCGGGATGAACAGCGACAGCACCACGGCCTTCGCGATCTCCCCCTCGAAGTGCCCCATCGCGGTCGCGGTCAGCATCTCGCCGAGGAAGAGCGCGCAGAGCCAGCCCGCGCGCTTCTTGATCATCCGCGGGAAGGAGATCTCGGTGTAGGGCTCGTCGAGCGCCTCCATACCGCCGAACTTCTGCACGTCTTCCGTGCTCTCGCGGACGATTGCGTCGATCACGTCGTCGACGGTGACGATGCCGAGGATGTGGCCGCCTTCGTCGAGCACGGGCAGCGCGAGGAGATTGTACTTCGAGATCGTTCGCGCCACCTCTTCGCGATCGGTTGCCGGCGACACGGCGAGTGGCTTGCGGCGATTGCCTACCTCGCCGACAGGCTTCGCGCGATCGGCCATCATGAGGTCGCGCAGGGAGACGACGTGGACAAGCGTGTGCTTGTCCGGGTCGACCCCGTAGATCGTGTAAACGGTTTCCTTCGCGCGACCGACTTTGCTGATGTGCTGCAACGTCTGGTCGACCGTCCATGTCGTCGGGACCGACACGAACTCGGTGGTCATGATCCCGCCAGCGGTGTCGGGGCGATACCGCAGCAGGACGCTGAGCGCCTCACGAGTCGGCGCGTCGAGCACCTTCAGGAATCGCGGCCGATGGTCTTCGGGGAGCTCACGAAAGAGATCGGCCTGTTGATCCGACGACATCGCGTCGATGAGCGGAGCGGCAACCTTCTCCCCCATCTGCTGGATGATCTCGCAGCGATGGCCCTCGAGCTCCGGCTCGTCGAATACCTGCACCGCCAGGTCGAATGGCAGCGCGGCCATCACCTTCGCCGCGGGCGCCGGTTGCAGGTCGCGGAGTGCTTCAGCGACGTCCGCGGCGCGCATTCCGGCAAGCGCCTCGGCGAGATCCGTCGGGTCACCGTGCAGGAGATACAGCAGCTCGGGGACGTTCGGTGTCGAATCAGTCAGTTGCATGGACTTCGCGGCTGGTGTGTGGCGCGGCGCATGTGGCTCGATGCGGCGTGCACATTAGCAGTCAGACGCGAATCCCGCACGACCCGCAACGGCGCGATCACCGTCGCGGCGACGCCGATGCTACGGCCGCTGGCAGACCGGCTCGCCGTCCCCCGCGGTCGAGACCAGCGAGTTCGGCGTATTGATCGCTATCTCGCAGGTCATGCCGGCGATCAGCGTATGTGAAACGGTCGCGCTCCAGAAGCCCGAACCGGTGACGATCGTCGGCGTGTTCACGCCGGTCGACTGCCGCCACTTGAGGTTTCCCAGCGTGCTCGTGTAATGCACCGAGTCGCTGAAGAACGCCTCTTCCGCATTCACCAGATTGCGCAAGTCGGACTTCATCTGCGCGACGTACGCCTTCTCCTTCGTGTTCGCGAACTTCGGGATCGCGATCGCCGCCAGGATCCCGATGATCACGACGACGATCAGCAGCTCGATCAATGTGAAGCCGCGTCGGTTGTCCTGATGCATCGCTGTCTCCAGTGACGAGGATGACGGCGCGGTCACGCGCCAGTCGCTGCGGGATGTCCTCCCATGAGGTTCGCGGACAGACAGACTCGAGAGGCCGACTCTGCTGCACCCACAGTCAAGGCAACCGCCGTTCCGATCTGGGGCGGCGCTCCAAAGTGTTGCAGCACGCCGTGTTAGCGCATCCCGGTCGGGCGAACGGTCGTCGCGACCGGGGCATCATGCGACTCGGGTGGCAGAATGCGCGGCAAGGGATACGACAGTTCGGCCACGCGAGCCAGCGTCGGCAGCGATTGTGCATTGAGAGCGGAACAGACGATTGTCCCACCATCACGACTCTCCAACCGTGACCGACCGCTCTGAGGGAATAGTTTCCGCGGCCGCCGAGCGAGCCGCGACGGGGGTGCGTCCGTCGGTGATGACGCCCGACGTCGACCCGGGCGCGGCCGCTCAGCCGGCCGCGCCGAACAAGCCGGTTCCGGATCTGGAGAAAACCGCGGACGCGGCGACGGCCCATCACCATCGCTCGGCCGCGCTCACCGTGCTCGCGCTCCTCGCGCTGCTGTACACGATGTACTTCGCGCGGGACTTCCTGATCCCGATCGTCTACGCGGTCCTGCTGAACTTCCTCCTCAGCCCGGCGATTCGCGCGCTCACCCGAGCGCGCATTCCACCCGCGCTCAGCGCCGCGGTGCTGGTGCTCGCGCTGCTCGCCGCGCTCGGTGGCGCGACCTACGCGCTCGCGGGCCCGGCACAACGGTGGGCGACGTCCGCTCCGCAGACATTCAACCGCGCTGAGGCCAAGCTGCATCATCTCATCCGGCCGGTGCAGCAGGTGAGCAGCCAGGTCGAGCAGGCGGCTGGTGCGGTCGGGAGCGCGGCGAATCGGAACGCGCAGCCCCAGGTCGTCGTCGCGTCGGGACCGAGTGTATCGTCGCGAATCTTCGGAACGACGGAGAAGCTGGTCGCGGCGATTCTCGAGATCGTCATTCTGCTCTACTTCCTGCTCGCCGGGGGCGACCTCTT
>JAICUE010000160.1 GCA_025936015.1 Gemmatimonadaceae bacterium | reverse complement strand
GCGGCCGGTGCTCGGCTGGCGGCGTACAGCTTGATCTGGGGAGGAAAAAGAGAAAAGAAGAGTAAAAAGAGACGGCCAACCTCATGGCCACTACGCGCGCGGCCGAACTGATTGGGGCAAGCCTGGCGAGATGATCTTGCCACGCTTGCACCCAAATTCTCTGGCTCGGCCGGTAGATGTCCTGCACGAGGAAGTCTCTCAAACTCCTGTTACTCTTTTTCCTCCCCAGCAAAAGCTTTACGGCGCCAGACCAAACGACAGCCGCCACCGCCCGAGCCGCTGTTGGCCGCGGTCGCAGTCACCCACCGCCGTTACCAGGCCGTCGCCGGATCGGTACCCCTCACCCCCTACCGGCTCTATCTTCCTTCCATGGCAACGAAGGTTCAGGCGGAGCCGGTCGAGGCTCCCAGGGAATGGTCGATCGAGTCGGCGCGGGCTCTCTACAACACTGAGGGTTGGGGCGCCGGCTTTTTTGATATCAACGACAAGGGACACGTCGTCGTGCGCCCCGATCGCAACGACACGTCGCGCGAGGTCGATCTTCACGAGCTCGCGACTGACCTCGAGCAGCAGGGCGTGCAATTGCCCGTGCTCGTTCGCTTCTCGGACATCCTCCGCTCGCGCATCGAGTCGCTGAGCGAGAGGTTCATTCGCGCGATCGAGGAGTACTCGTACAAGGGCGGCTACACCACCGTCTACCCGATCAAGGTCAATCAGCAGCGCCACGTCGTCGAGGAGATCGTCGAGTACGGGAAGGCGCATGGCGTCGGGCTCGAGTGCGGGAGCAAGCCGGAGCTGCAGGCCGTGCTCGCGCTGAGCGACACCACCGAGCATCTCATCGTCTGCAACGGGTACAAGGACGAAGAGTTCATGCGCCTCGCGCTGATGGGGCAGAAGCTCGGGCACCAGGTGTTCATCGTCATCGAGCAGATTCACGAGATCGACACCCTGCTCCGCGTCGCCGACGAGCTCGGGGTGCAGCCGACCGCGGGAATTCGCATCAAGCTCGCGTCGGCCGGGTTCGGGCGATGGGCGCAGAGCGGCGGCGAGAAGTCGAAGTTCGGCCTCAATGCGGCGGATCTGGTCCGCGCGATCGACAAGTTCTCCTCGATGGGGCGGCTCGACGTGCTGCGGCTGATCCACTTCCATCTCGGCAGCCAGATCACCGACATCCGCTACATCAAGCACGGGTTGCAGGAGATCGCGCGTTTCTACGCCGAGCTCCGCGCGATGGGAGTGAACATCACGCACGTCGACGTCGGCGGCGGACTTGGCGTCGACTACGACGGTACGCGGTCGACATCGGTGTCGTCGGTGAACTATTCGCTGCAGGAATACGCGAACGACGTCATCTACACCTTCGCCGAGTCGTGCACGGAGCTCGAGCTGCCGATGCCGCACATCATCAGCGAGTCCGGCCGCGCGCTCACCGCGCACCATGCGCTGCTGCTGCTGAAGGTCATCGACGTCGAGAGCGGGGCGGAGATTCCGCTGCCGACGCTGCACGAGGACGATCACCAGCTGCTGCACGAGATGCTCGCCGATCAGCAGACGGTGTCGAAGAAGAAGCTCTCGGTGCGCAAGGTTCGCGAGACGTATCACGACGCGACCTTCGACAAGGAGCGCGCGCACCAGCTCTTCAACAGCGGCGTGCTCAGTCTCCGCGGGCGCGCGGTCGCCGAGCAGTTGTATTCGGCGACGATCAACGCGATCTCGAAGATCGCGCAGGAAGATCGCGACGAGTACGAGGACATCATCATGGACCTCGACGCCGCGCTGGTCGATCGCTACTTCTGCAACTTCTCGCTCTTCCAGTCGCTGCCCGACAGCTGGGCGATCGACCAGCTCTTCCCGATCATGCCGATCCACCGGCTGCTCGAGGAGCCGACGCGGCGCGGGACGCTGCAGGACGTCACCTGCGACAGCGACGGCAAGATCGACCGCTTCGTCGGCGACAAGAACGGGCGGCCGAGTCTCGAGCTGCACGCGTTCGACGAGAATGAACCGTACATCCTCGGCATCTTCCTGACCGGCGCGTATCAGGAGATTCTCGGCGACCTGCACAACCTGTTCGGCGACACCAACGCGGTCCACGTGCGGCTGCGCGACGGCGACTACGAGTTGAATGAGCTCGTCCACGGCGACACCGTCACCGAGGTGCTGAACTACGTGCAATTCCGCGCGAGCGACCTGCTCGCGACCTTCCGCCGCAAGGTGTCGAACGCGAAGGGGATCACGCGGAGCGAGGCGAACAACTTCATCGCCGACTACGTCGCCGGGCTCGAAGGCTACACCTACCTCGAAGCAGCAGAGTAGCGCCACCAGCCGGGGAGAACGCGCATGACGGTACCCGACGCCGGCGACGTTCCGGCGCTGCTCGGCACGCTGGTCGCCACGCTCGTCGCCGCCAAAGCGTTAGGCGCGCTCGCGCAGCGCATCGGCCAGCCATCGGTGCTCGGCGAGCTGATCGCCGGGATACTGCTCGGCGGGTCGCTGCTCGGATGGCTCGATCCGAACATGCCGGCGATCCACGCGCTGTCGGAGCTCGGTGTGCTCGTGCTGCTGTTCGAGATCGGGCTGCACACCGACCTGCGCTCGCTCTCCTCCGTTGGTGGCTCAGCGAGCACCGTCGCGGTAGTCGGTGTCGCGCTTCCATTCGCCGCTGGCTATCTCGGTGCGCGCTGGCTCGGGATGCCGTCGGTCCCGGCGCTCGTCGCCGCGGCGGCGTTGACCGCGACCTCGGTCGGGATCTCGGCGCGGGTGCTCGGAGAGCTCGGGGTCCTCGAGGAGCCTGAGGGGCGGGTCGTGCTCGGGGCCGCGGTGCTCGACGACATCATCGGGCTGGTGATCCTCTCGGTGGTGTCGAGCACGGTGGCCGGCGCGGCGTTGAGCGGGTGGGGGATCGCCCGCACCGCGCTCGTGGCGATCGGCTTCGTCGTCCTCGCTGTCGCGTTAGGCACGCGTGTCGCGCCGCCGGTGTTCCGGTTCGTCGCCCGGGTGCAGATGGAAGGGGTCCTTGGCCCGATCGCGCTCGCCTTTGCGCTGCTGCTCGCCTGGCTCGCCGCCGAGGCGGGTTCGGCGACGATCATTGGCGCGTTCGCCGCCGGGCTGGTGCTGCACAACACGCCGCAGCGGGGCGACATCGAGCACGCGGTGACCAACCTCGGCCACTTCGTCGTCCCGATCTTCTTCGCCAGCGTCGGCGCCGCTGTGGACCTTCGCGCGGTGGCCAGCCGTGAGTCGATCGTGCTCGGCGCGATGCTGGTGGCGACCGGGATCATCGGCAAGGTGATCGCCGGCTTCGCGCCGTTAGGCTTCCGGGGCCGCAAGCTGCTCGTCGGCGTGGCGATGGTCCCGCGCGGGGAGGTAGGGCTGATCTTCGCGCAGATGGGGCTCGCCAGCGGCGCGATCGACGCCGGCGCCTTCGGCGCGATCATGATCATGGTGCTGGTGACGACGGTCATCACGCCGCCGGCGCTTTCGTTGCTCGCGCGCTCGCCGCGTGGCATCCCGCGCGATCTTCCGGGTGAAGGCGGGATCGACGACCTGGTGGCCGGGGCGAGACGCACGCCCGTGGCCCCGCAGCGGCGCGTGGAGCCGTGAACAGCTGGCTGTAAGCGATAAGCGATAAGCAGTCAGCGAAGGCGCGCTCAACGCGCGGCCGCCGTTCGCTGACTGCTTATCGCTTACAGCTTATCGCTCGGGTCGCGCGCTCCTTGAGTCGCTTCCCGACCGCGCTCCAGTTCACCACGTTCCACCACGCGGTCACATAGTCCGGGCGGCGGTTCTGGTACTTGAGGTAGTACGCGTGCTCCCAGACGTCGATGCCGAGGAGGATGCTGTCGGGGGACTTGCCGTCCATCAGCGGGTTGTCCTGGTTCGGCGTGCTGGTGATCGAGAGCTTGCCGCCATCGTTGATGAGCCACGCCCAACCGGAGCCGAAGCGGCTGCCGGCGGCCGCGGCGAACTGCTCCTTGAACTTGTCGAAGCCGCCGAACGACGACTTGATCTTCTCGCCTAACGCTCCGGTCGGCTCGCCGCCGGCCTTCGGGGCCATGATCTGCCAGAAGAACGAGTGGTTCCAGTGCCCGCCGCCATTGTTGCGCACGGCGGTGCGCACCGACTCGGGCGCGCTGTTCACGTTCTTGAGCAGCTCCTCGAGCGACTTCCCCTGCAGCTCGGGCGCCTTCTCGATCGCCGCATTGAGGTTGTTGACGTACGCCTGGTGGTGCTTGTCGTGATGGATCTCCATCGTCTTCGCGTCGATGTGCGGCTCGAGCGCGGCGAAATCGTAAGGCAGCGGGGGTAGCGTGAAGGCGGCCATTATCTTGCTCCGTTGTTGGTGGTACGACGTTCGGCTATCAGCCCTTGGCCGTTAGCAGTGAGCGACGGCGCTGACCGCCGTCGCTTCCGACTAACGGCTGATGGCTAAGGGCCCTCTTACTGCGGAAGCTCCGGCGGCGCGGTGAGCTTTCTGCGCTCACGAAGCCAGCCGATGATCCCCGGCAGGATCGAGATGAAGATGACTACGAGGATCACCGACTCGATGTGCTTGTCGATGCCCGGGACCCAGCGGCCGAGGAAGTACCCGATGAACAGCATGCTCCATACCCACGCCAGCCCGCCGATCACGTTGAAGGCGAGAAATGTCCGGTAGTCCATGTCGGCCACGCCCGCGACGACCGGCGCGAAGGTCCGCACGATCGGCATGAAACGAGCAAGGATGATCGTCTTGCCACCGTGCTTTTCGTAGAACGCGTGAGCGCGCTCGAGATGTTTCCGGTTGAAGAGGAGCGAGTTCTCGCGGGTGAAGATGTGCGGGCCAGTGGCGCGGCCGATCGCGTAGCCGACGCTGTCGCCGACGACCGCGGCAATCGATAAGATGAGGCCGAGCAGATAGACGTTGAGTCCGAAGCCCGGCTGCGAGGCGAGCAGGCCAGCGGTAACCAGCAGCGAATCGCCGGGTAAGAAGAAGCCGACGAGCAGCCCGGTCTCGCTGAAGATGATCGCGGTGAGACCGACGTATCCGGCCCATTGGACGAGGCCGCGCAGGTCGCGCAGGCGATGCAACAGGTCGAGCAGGGAGTCCATGTGATGCGAATGAGGATGGTGCAGCAAGCGGCGAGACAGCCCCTGAACTTCGACGCGTGGCGCGCTCCGGTCAACGGGGATGACGCGCGCGCCGTCGGTCGGATCCGCGCGTCATCAGCTTGCAACGATCGAGCGTGACGGCAAACGACGCATCGCGGCAGGGTCCGCAGCATCCGCCGCAGACTCCACCGCACCAGACCGGCGCGATCGAAGCGGTCGAAGACGCTTTCGTGTGGGCGAGCCAGGCGATCCTGCACACCGCCGAGATCGCGTTCGCCCTCCCGGCGCCGGCGAAGAGCCGCTGGCATCGCGCCGGAATCGGAGCCCGCGGCGAACGCATCTTCGACGTCGTCGCGGGAATCGTCATGATGCTCTTCGCCGTCGGATGGACCTGGTCGATCGCCGTCTCGCATGCTGGCGGCGACGACGACGTCTCGGACGCGACCGCGTCGATCTCCGCGGCGCTCACCGACCCGAACGCCCCGACCGCAGCCTACATCACGGACGCGATGCTCTCGGCGCTGACGCCGTTGCGCGGCGAGAGCGGCAAGCTGCGCGCGAGCGTGACGCAACCGGGCCAGCCGGTCGACTCCGCGCACGACGGCGTGAGCGACACCTCCGCCGCCGAGCTGCGTGTCGCGACCCAGCCAGCGGACACCGGGGCGCCGGTCGCGCCGGCGCGGCCGGGAATCTGGGGACTCGCGGTCAAGATCGGCGCAGCGCTCAAGCCGGTCACCGACTTCAGCGTCATAACGATGCGGCCGTTCAGCGAGAAGCAGCGCGGCCGCATCGGCCTCTATTACATCGGCAACTGGCCGGGAGAGAAGGGACGTGTGCGACGCGGCTACACCATCGCGTCCGGTGTCATCGAGGTCACGCGCGCGAACGAAGACACCTACGTGTCCGATCACTTCCGCCTGCGCGATTTCCTCACGCACGACCAGGTGAACGTCTGGCCGAAGTACATCGTCCTCGATCTGAAGCTGGTCGACAAGCTCGAGCTGGTGCTCTCCGATCTCGAAGCGCGCGGCTACGACGTCTCGGGCGTGCACGTCATGAGCGGATTTCGCACGCCGCAGTACAACGTCTCGGGGGGCGACCCGACCGGCCGCGCGGCGTTGAGCCGCCACATGTACGGTGACGCCGCCGATATCTTCATCGATGACGACGGCAACGGCACGATGGACGACCTCAATCACGATCATCGCGTCAACATCCG
>JAICUE010000463.1 GCA_025936015.1 Gemmatimonadaceae bacterium | reverse complement strand
GTTCGCCCGCTCGCGCCGCTTCGATCGCCGCGTTCAGCGCGAGGAGATTGGTCTGGTTCGCGATCTCCTCGATCAGCTTCACGAACTCCGAGACGCGGTCGCGCGCCCGCTCGAGGAGCTCGAGCGACGCGGCCGACTGGCGGAAGTCGGTGCCGAGCTCACCGAGCAGCTCGTCGGTGCGCCTGACGCTGATGACATGCTCGGACGCCGAATCGCGAATGCGTGCAGCCTCATTGGCTCGCTCGGCGGCGCCGGCGCGAACGCCGGTGTTCTGGTTGACGATCTCCTCGACGGCGGCGCGCACGTCGCGAATGACCGTGAGCTGGTGGCGGGCATCGCCGGCCAGCGCACCACTCGCCTCGCCGATCGTCGCCGCGCTCGCGTGCATCGCCGACGCACCGCTCGCCACCGCGGTCGCCTGCTCGGCGACGGTGCGCGAGGTCTGCTGGATCTCGCGGACCAGCGCGCCGACCGATTCGGTCATGCTGTTGACGCTGATCGAGAGGAAGCCGAGATCGTCGAGGTCACCCTGCGGCAGGCGGACGGACATGTCGCCCTGCTCGATGCGGGCGAGCATCGCGCGCGCCGAGCGCACGCGCTGCGTGTACTCGATCGGACTCTTCGCGGCAATCCAGCCTAACGCGACGATGAAGAACGTCTCGAGTCCGACGATCCCGAGTGGGGCCGGGATCCCGGTGACGTGAGCGCCGTAGAGCCGGAAGATCGGGAAGAGCACCGTCCCGAGCGCGAGCTGGACATACGCCGCCCGCGGCACGCCTAACGCGTAGCTGCCGGTCGCGTAGATGAGGATCGGAATCGCGAGGTATCCCTGCGCGCCGAGCATGACGACGAATCCCATCATGATCGCCGTGTCCAGCGCGAGCAGTGCCCAGAAGTGCCAGGGGCGGAACTGCTGCCGGCGCTGCGCGTACCAGACCGACGCGGTCCCGAGCAGCGCGACGGTGGAGAAGACCAGCGCCATCCAGCTGGGGATCGGGAGGGTGTCCCAGATCAGGTCCGTGATTCCGAGGACGTACGTGACCCCGATGATCGCGATGCGCTTGCGCAGGGCGAGCGCGTGCCGCGCGGAGAGCAGCAGCAGCTGCTCCTGCGCGAACAGTGCCTCCATGCTGCTTCGCTCGGTCGGGTGTTCGGTCGTCAAGGTCTGTTGGAGGGCTCCCATGTAGACCGGGGACACCCTCCCCCGGTCACAACCTCGCGGCGGGAGGGCGGGCCGGCCGGCGAATCAACGGTACCAGCGAGAAGATCGCCCACACGACCTCGAGGACGATGAAGCCGAGGCGATGGTCGGCGATCGCCACCCAGGCGAGCAGCGACGAGCCGACCAGGTTGAGGAGGTTGAAGGCGACGTCTTCGCGCGCCATGCGGCCGATCTGGAGCGCGACGAATGGGATGAGCACCAGCGCCGCGCCGGCGAGCGAGAGCAATTGATTGAGCATGGTCAGCGTTCCACTATTCAGTATGGTCTCACTTCGCCGCGGATGGCTCCGCCTCTCGCTCGCGCTCGGCGCGCGCGCCATTCGGCATCCGCGCGTCGCGGCCGATCTGCTCGGCGTTGCCTGGCGCTTCCGCTCGCGAAACTGGTGGCGTCGTCCGCCATTTCTTCCGCTCCCCGACGGGGAGTATCTCCGTTGGCGGATGCACACCGCATATGGTGATCACGATGCGGTGCCACCGGCCGACGACGTCGTCCGCTACGCGAAGTGGTCGCGCGAGAAGCCGTGAAAGGAATGCTGGCCGAAGCGATGGCACCAGTGGCATCGCCTGTTGCGGGCGACGATCGCGCCGACCTCGCCCGGCGACTGACCGCGCAGGCCTACGCGCTTGGCTTCGACCTCGTCGGGATCACCGAGCTCGGACCGGCGCAGACGTCACCTGCCTTCGACGCGTGGGTCGCCGCTGGGCGTGCCGGTGAGATGCACTATCTCCCGCGCGGCGCAGAGAAGCGGCGTGACACCCGGCTGCCTTACGAAGGCGTGCGGAGCGCGATCGTCGTCGGGATGAACTACGGCGGTGGCGAGCCAGCCGGTCCCGTCGCGCGCTACGCGCGAGGGGACGATTATCACGACGTGATGGTCGAGAAGTTGAGCGCCCTGCACGACTGGATGGCGGCGGAGGTCGGCGTGCCGGTTCGCGGCAAGGCGTACGTGGACACTGGACCCATTCTCGAGCGCGATCTGGCCCGCCGAGCGGGACTCGGCTGGTTCGGGAAGAACACGAACCTGATCAATCCGGCGAAGGGATCGTTCTTCTTTCTTGGCGCGCTGCTGGTGGAGCTCGAGCTGCCGTCGAGCGCGCCGTTCGAGGCCGATCGTTGCGGGAGCTGCACGCGCTGCCTCGACGCCTGCCCGACCAACGCGCTCGTCGCGCCGCGCGAGCTCGATGCGACCCGCTGCATCTCGTACCTGACGATCGAGCTGAAGGGAGCAATCCCCGAGGAGCTCCGCGCGCCGTTAGGCGACCTGCTCTACGGTTGCGACATCTGCCAGTACGTGTGTCCCTGTAACGAGAAGTTCGCGACCACGCTGGCGGAGGGATCGCCATTCGCGCCGCGGGCAGCGTT
>JAICUE010000373.1 GCA_025936015.1 Gemmatimonadaceae bacterium | reverse complement strand
GGCCGGCAACGCACTCGGGCTCGTCTCGTTGGCTCGACACGCGGCGCTGCACGCGCCTGGCCCCATCGCGTACATCATGGCGCTGGTCACCGCGGCGACCGCGCGGCGGCGCGGGGTTGGTCAAATGCTGGTCGCCGCTGCAAAGGAGTGGGCGCAGGCGAACGCGTGCGTCCGCCTCTCGGTGACCAGCGCCGAGCGGCGCGCCGATGCGCACGAGTTTTACCCGGCATGTGGGCTTCCCTACACCGGGCGCCGCTTCGCGATCGCCATCGGCCCGGATGCCTGACGCTCGCGTCGCGATCGCCTGGCGACGGGTCGACATGCCGGGCCACGAGGCGGCCGCGCTGATGCCCGCAGTCGATGGCTGGCGAATCTCCGGCTCGGCAGTACTGACGCATGACGCACAGCCATGCAGGCTGGATTACGTGATCGTGTGTGATCGCCAATGGCGTACGATCCGCTGCGACATCGAGGGATTCCTCGGGACGCGCGACGCGAGAGTGGCACTCGCCCGCGACGCGCGTTCGCGATGGACGGTGAATCACGCGGCGATGCCGACGCTCCACGGCTGCGTCGATGTCGACCTCGGATTCAGTCCCGTCACGAACCTCCTGCCGATTCGCCGCCTCGCGCTCGACGAAGGAGGGAGCGCATCGGTGCGAGCGGCGTGGGTGCGATTTCCCGAGCTCACCGTCGAAGTTCTCGAGCAGGTGTATACCCGTCGCTCCGCGGATCGGTACCTCTACGAAAGCGGCAACGGCGCATTCCGGCGTGAGCTCACGATCGATGAGTCGGGGTTGGTGGTCGAGTACCCCGGCCTCTGGATCGCCGAGTCGGTGGTACGCGAAGGCGGGAGCGCGTGAGGGCCGGCGCGCTCCTTCGAGATCGCGCTGACGCAGGCCCCGCGAGAGCGTCTGAACCAGAGGCGACGTAGTGGACCTGCGCCGCTCGCGGATTCCGCATCCATGGAGCCAGCGATGGACACGACCGGCAAGCCGGCGCGGTTTGCAGCGTTCACGTCGCGTGAACGTGGTGAATGGATTACGCCGCCCGGGTTCATGCTCTGCCTCGCGGCGGCGGTGTCGCTCGCGCCGATCGCGGGGATGCTGACGAGCGAGATGTCCCGGGCCTTCGACCCATCGCTGACGACGGCAGTTCGTGACTCGCGCGCGTTCCTGCCGTACGCGGCGATTCTCGCACTCGCGCTGTCGGGATTCCGTCGTACCGCCGCCGCTCTTGCGATCTTGACGGGAATCCTGGGAGCAATTTTCGGAACCCTGATGGCGATGCTGACCGGGCTGGCCGCCGACTATACGCTCTTCACCCTGCTACAGCTCGTCCTGGTAGTCGCCGCCTTTGCCGAGCTGCGGCTATGGGACGATCGCGCAGGCCACGTCGGCAAGACGCGCTCATCAGCATTGCATTCTCGCTGGTACTGTTCGGCGCCGCGACGAGCACTCTGATCTCGCGCAATGTCAATGAGCAGAACCGGCGCGGCGGGGCGCAGCCGAGCCACGCCACCGCGCCGGTTGTGAAGCGTTAGGCAGCCGGCGCGGTCACGGCTTACCGACAATCGCGCCGATATCGCGCCACCAAACGAGCTTGATCCCGTTGTCGCGCAGTGCCTGCTGGAACTCGGCGCTGGTGACGACATCGTAGTCGCGCTGCCGCCACGCCGATCCGTAGTCGGGATGCCCGGCGGTCACCGCCTGGAGCTCAGCGTCATCGTAGCCGAGGTGAACGATCATCTCGGTCAGGCCCGGCTTCAGTGTCGAGAGCGCATGCAGGTAGAACGCCTTCCATTGGTCGCGCGGCACTTCCGGGCCAGCCATGACCACGGCATCAGGCACGACGTCCGTTTCCTCGAGCGGCGCGCGCGCCATTCCCGGGTAATCGCCGCGCAGTCCGAGAAAGGGCAGATGGTAGGCGCGCGCCACCTTGAGATACGTCGTGATCATCGGTTCGGTGGCGAACAGCGTGCCCATGTGACTGTCGATGTGCGTCGGATGGATGCCTAACGCGAGCGCCCGGTCTATCTGCGCGCGGAGTTCTCGTTCGACTTCGACCTGGCTGGCGCGCGCGACCACCGGTCCAACGTCCGCGGGAAAGAAGCCGGCGGAGTCGAGCAGGGTCGGCACCTTGTCGCTCGGCGCAACGCTGCCCCATCGGTACGTGCTCCACTCGCTGGTGAGCGTCAGGTGGATGCCGATGTCGGCGTTCGGATGCGCTTTCGCCCATGCCGCGACCTCGGTGATCCACGGCGTCGTCATCATCACGCTCGCCGACGAGACGGCGCCCCGCTCGAGCGCGGCGAAGCTCGCCGAGTCGGCGGAATGGGCAACGCCGAGATCGTCGGCGTGGAGGATGAGGAGCTTCGTCCCGGCGGGATAGCCTAGTCGCTCGGCGATCGTCCTCGTCTGCGCCGGCAGCGTCGCCGCGACGGTGAGGAGCAGGAGCGGGATCGAAAAGGAAGGCGTCATCGCGGGCAATTGGATGTGGGTCGCTGGCGGCCGTACTTGAACAAGAGGGGCGCTGTCCGGCATTATGACCTGACTTCAGACCCCTGTCCATATCTCATGAATGCGCTCGGCAGGATCGCCATGACCGCGGTATGCGCCACAGCAGTCGCTTGCTCGAGAGCAAGCGATCGCCCGGTGACGGTGGATACCGCCGCGGCGAATGCAGGTATCGACTCGCTGAATGCGCGGATCATCGCGGCGTATCGCTCGCACGACGCGGATGCATACGGGACGCTGTACACCGACAGCGCGGTGTTCGAGTGGCCGGCATTCAACACCGTGCACGGGCGCGCTGGCATGGCGGCGATGGCGCGCGACAACTGGGCGCAGCTGCGCAACATGGATCTTGTGCTTACGGTCGCGAACCGGCGCATCGCGTCCGATCATGCAACCGAGTTCGGTGCGTTTCAGCAATCGTGGAGCGACACCAGCGCCGCACGCAACACGGAATACGGTCGTTACGTCGCGCTGCTTGTCCGGCAGGGCGACGGCCACTGGCTGATGGATCGCTTCTTCGGGTTCGAGGACTCGACCCGCGCGGCGCCGGCCGTTAGGCGGTCCGCGGCACGCTGAACGTGGTGCGGGCGACTCGCGCATGACTCTCGACGACTGCCTGCCGGCCGCGATCCGCGGAGCCGCCACCATCATCACTCGCATCGCGGCAGGCCTGTCCGGATCGGGCGTCTACAAGGTAGACGCCGGCGGCCGCGCGTACGTGCTGAAGATTTCGGCGGCGAGCGAGTCGCTCGAGGATTGGCGCCAACGGCTCGCGATCCAGCGGTCCGCTGCCGATGCAAAGCTGGCCCCGAGGATCGTTCATGCCGACGGCAAATGCCGCGCGGTGGTGAGCGAGTTCGTAACCGACCGATCGTTCCCGGCCCTCTACTGGAACCCGCAGACGCGCGCGCAGGCGATCGCCCAGCTTGGCGCGATGCTCCGGCGCGTGCATGC
>JAICUE010000332.1 GCA_025936015.1 Gemmatimonadaceae bacterium | reverse complement strand
CCGTCGTCGACCGTCTCGACGACGCGCGCGACAGCGTCCGCGTCCATGAGCATGGCCGCGAGCACTGCCTGCTCGGCGTCTTCCGAATATGGAGGACGCCGATCGCGGTACGGATCACGCCCGAGGGTCGGGGCTGCTATCGAGTATTCGACGGGCGAGCTGGACATCGTCCCAGGCTGGTCTCTTCCACGCGGGGTTACGCAGCAGCGCCGCGGGATGGTAGGTCACGATGAGCGGGATGCCGTGATAGCGATGAACGCGACCACGAAGCTTCCCGATCGATTCTTTGGTCTCGAGGAGTGTCTGCGCCGCGAAGGTTCCGAGCGCGAGGATCACTCCGGGGCGTATCAGCTCGAGCTGACGGATCAGGTACGGGCTGCAGGCGGCGATCTCGTTCGGCAACGGGTTCCGGTTCGCCGGCGGCCGATGCTTGATCACGTTGCAGATGAAGACATCTTCGCGACGGAGGTTGATCGCCGCAAGGATTTTCGTGAGCAGCTGCCCCGCGGCGCCGACAAAGGGCCGTCCGGTCTCGTCCTCGGTCGCGCCCGGCGCCTCGCCGACCACCACGAAGCGCGCATTCGGGTTGCCCTCGCCGGGCACACCATTGATCGCCGTCTGGTGTAACGGGCACCGCGTGCAGCGACGCACCATGTCGGCGATCGCGTCGAGCGAAGGCGCCGCATCGATATCGGACACGCCCGGTGCGCTCGGCTTCGCGACGACGAGGCCGGCCGGAAGATCCGCGACGGGAGTCGACGGCGCCGCTGGCGGGAGCGCCGATCCCGGCCCTTGGGAGGGAGGCGCGGGTGGCCGAGGTGATGCGGGCGTCGCGCCGGTTGCCCGCAGCGCGTCGCGCCAGTCGGCGGTTTGCGGGGCGGCGACCCGCTCGCTTTTCTCCGTGTCGGGCGTGCGCTCGCCGGCCGGCGGCGTCGGGATGGCGCCGCCTAACGGCCGCATCGGCGGCGCGCCGCTCGCCTTCCCCGACCCGATCACCTTCATCGCTTCCTCGATCGACATCGTATCGAGCGCGAACTCGGATTCCCCCATCTCGCGCCGCTGCTCGAGATAGCGGCGCAGCCTGTCCTTAGCGTCCATCCATCAACCTCACGACGCGATCGAGAATCACGTCCGCGAGCTCGCGCTTCGGCATCAGCGGAAGCTGCTCATCGCGGCCGTCGCGCGAGAGCAGCGTGACCCGATTGGTATCGACGCCGAACCCCGCGCCGTCCTCCGTCGCGTCGTTGACGACGATCAGGTCGAGCTGCTTTCGCGACAGCTTCTCGCGCGCATGCGCGACAACGTCGGTCGTCTCGAGCGCGAAGCCCACCACCGTGCATCCGACGCGTCGAGCATCGATCGTGCTCGCGAGGATGTCAGGCGTTGGTGCGAGCTCGATCGCAGCGGGTGCAGCAGACTTCTTGATCTTCTGATCCGCGACCGCCGCGGCGCGAAAATCGGCGGGCGCCGCGGCCATGATGAGCGCGTCGGCATTGGGAAGCTCGCGCGCGACCGCGTCGCGCATCTGCTCGGTGGTCTCGACATGAACGACGCAGGCGCCGGGCGGCGGCGCGACATTCGTCGGGCCGGTGACGAGCACGACTTCCGCACCGCGCCGCCATGCCGCCGATGCGATCGCGTGCCCCATCTTCCCGCTGCTGTGATTCGAGATGTAGCGCACCGGGTCGATCGGCTCCCGCGTCGGTCCCGAGGTCACGACGATCCGCTTCCCGCCTAACGCGCGGCGGTCCTCGAGCAGCCAGCCGGCGTGGGCAAAGATCGCCTCGGGCTCCGGCATCCTCCCCGGCCCGCTGCCTTCACCGGCGGCGAGCATCCCTTCATCCGGCGGCACCACGTGATAACCGATGCTTCGCAGGTGCGCGACGTTCTCCTTCGTCTGCGGGTGCGCCCACATGTGATCGTTCATCGCCGGGACCAGCATCACCGGCGCACTCGCGGCGAGGAGGATCGCGGTGAGCAGGTCGTTGGCCTGACCCGACGCGGCGCGGGCGCAGAAGTCGGCGGTGGCCGGCGCGACGACGATCGCATTTGCCGACCGCGCGAGCTTCACGTGGTCGAGCGCGTTGCCGGCGCCGAAGATCTCGCTGTGCACCGCGCGTCCGGTGAGCGCTTCGAAGGTGACCGCGCCGATGAACTCGCGCGCCGCCGGCGTCATCACGACGTCGACGTCGGCACCGGCGAGCGTGAGCAGGCGGGCGAGCCACGCCGACTTGTAGCTGGCGATGCCGCCGCTGACGCCGAGAAGGACGCGAGCGCCCGCGTATGGGCGCTGGAGGGCCGGAGTGCCGCTCACCGTTAGGCCTGGGGCGGGCCGCGACGGCACCCGCCCCGAGCGGCTGTGGTTACTCGGCGCCGGGACGGCGCTTCGGCAGCACGCGGTAGGTGACGTTCCCGGTCGAGAGCTCCTCGAGGGCGCGGGTCGTCAGCTTCTTCTCGCGCGACGACGAGCGGTCGCGCGGAAACTCGTTGACGACGCGGGCGAACTTCGCCGCGACGACGACCGCGAGGTACTTGTTGGTGGCATGCTGCGCAACTTCCACGGGCGTGAATACCTGCATTTATCCCTCCGAACGTTTGTCGATCTCTCGCGTAAGCTCGTCCACCAGTTCCTGCACCTGCTCATCGATCCCGTCCACCCGCTCGCGGCGATGCACCTCGGCGTCGATGATGCTCGACACCACTTCCACGGCCCGCTCGAGGTTGTCGTTGACGACGACGTAATCGTACGACCCGATCGCCCGCAACTCGTTCAACGCCGAATGCAGCCTGACGCGGAGCGCCTCGTTCGTCTCCGACTTCCGCGCCTTCAGCCGCGTCATCAACACGTTCACCGAGGGCGGTAGGACGAACACCAGCACCGATCGCGGAAACGCCTTCACGAACTGCTGCGCGCCCTGGACATCGATGTCCATCAGCACGTGCTTCCCCGCCCCGAGCACTCGTTCGACTTCGCGGCGAAGGGTGCCGTACATCTTGCCGTGCACCTCCGCCGACTCGGCGAACTCGCCGCGCTCACGCGCGGCGAGCATCTCGCCGATGGAGAGGAAATAGTAATCCTTCCCGTCCACTTCCCCCGACCGCGGCAACCGGGTCGTGCACGAGACCGAGTAGCCGACATCGCTCCGCCGCTGCAGCAGCTGCTTTGCGATCGTCGTCTTGCCGCCGCCCGACGGCGACGAGAGGATCACCGGAAAGGGACTCACTCGAGGTTTTCCACCTGTTCGCGAATCCGCTCCAGCTCCTCCTTGATCGCGACCACGTCCTGCAGCATCGCCGCGTCGGCCGCCTTGCTGCCCGTCGTATTCGCTTCTCGCAACAGCTCCTGCAACAGGAACCCGAGCCGTTTTCCGACGCCGTCCGCGGCACCCTCGGCTAACGCTGCGCGGAAGGCGGCGATGTGCGACTGGAACCGGTCGAGCTCCTCGCTCACGTCCAGCCGATCGGCGAGCACCGCGATCTCCTGCGCCATTCGCCCATCGTCCAGCGCGACACCGTTCGCCAGCTCCTGCACCGCCGCCCGCAGCCGGTCGCGCTGCTCGACGAGCCGCGCCGGCGCCCGCTCCGCAATGCGCCTCACCGCGCGCTCGATCACCGCGATGCGTTCCTCGAGGAACGCGGCGAGCCGTCCCCCCTCCTGTTCCCGCATCGCCGTCAACGCGGAGGCAGCTTCGTTCACGATCGCCACCAACTCGGCCGCCGTGCCCGATTCCTCCTCCCGCTCCCCGACGGCAAACACCTCCGGCATCCGGAGTACCGTCGCGAGATCGAGCTCGCCGCCAAGCGAGAAGCGCTGCTGCAGCTCGCGCAGCTGCTCGACATGCTGTGCGAACTTCGCCTCGTCGATCGACGAGCCGCGAAGCTCATCGCGCTCCGCGCGCGCGAACAGCGTGACGTGGCCGCGCGCGACCTGCTT
>JAICUE010000007.1 GCA_025936015.1 Gemmatimonadaceae bacterium | reverse complement strand
GCGGCCTCGAGGAACACCGCTTCGGCGAGCCTCTGCTTCGAGCGGAAGTAATAATGCAGCAGCGCCTGGTTGACCCCCGCCTCGGCGGCGATTTCCTGCATCCGCGCCCCGGACGTCCCGTGCTGGATGAAGACCCGCCGCGCAGCGCGGAGGATCCGCTGCTCGGTGTCGCCGTCGCGCGGCTGGGCTTTGGGGGCGCGCTTCTGTTTACTAGGCACTTTAGTCATTTGGTTAAACTGAAATATAAACTACCTCGATTCCCTGGGTACGCAAGGGGTGAGGCTGCCGTTCCTTTCACCGCTGTCGAGTGCCTCGTGCCTGCCTTGTGAGGCGATCGTCTGGTCCCGATCGTGCCAGTGCGGAGGCGGACCAACCAGCCACGCGAGTCATGCTGCCGACCATCTTCGCTGCCCTGCAATCCGGCCCGAGCGTCTTCGGCGTTCACCTCATCGGCATCGGGCCGCTGACGGGACGGAAGCTGCTGTTGACGTTAGGCTTCATCATCGCGCTCTACATCGCGAGCTACGTCATCCGCTTTCTCCTCCACATCGTCCTCCGCGATGCGAGCGGTGGGCGGGCGGCATTCTGGTCGCGGCAGGGGGTGAAGCTGCTGACGGTGATCGTGCTCGTCGTCGGCATCATCTCGATCTGGTTCGACGACCCGAGCCGGCTCGGCACCGCGGCCGGCCTCGTCACCGCCGGCATCGCTGTCGCGCTGCAGCGGGTGGTGACCTCGTTCGCCGCCTACTTCATCATCCTTCGCGGCCGGGTGTACACCGTCGGCGACCGGATCACGATGGGCGGGGTCCGCGGCGACGTCGTCGCGTTAGGCTTCATGCAGACGACGGTGATGGAGATGGGCGAACCGCCCGCAGTCCAGGGCGCGCCGCCGGCGGTGTGGGTGAACGCGCGGCAGTACACCGGCCGTCTCGTCCGCGTGACCAACGACAAGATCTTCGATTCGCCGGTCTACAACTACACGCGTGTCTTCCCCTTCTTCTGGGAAGAGATCCACATGCCGACCAAGTACAGCGACGACCGCAACCGGGTCGAGCAGATCCTCCTCGACGCGGCGCGGAAGCACACCGCCCCGTTCATCGAGGAAGCACGCACGGCGGCGAAGACGCTGCGCAGCGACTTCACCCTTCCCGAGGACATCGATCTCGGTCCGACAACGTATTTCCGGCTCACCGACAACTGGCTCGAGATCACGGTGCGCTTCGTCGTCCCCGAGCGCGGAGTGCGCGGGATCAAGGACGCAATCAGCCGCGACATCCTGCGCGAGCTCGACGCAGCGAACATCGGCCTCGCCTCGGGCACCTACGAGATCGTCGGCTTCCCGCCGATCCGCATCGAGGACGTGCGAACGAAGCCGTAACCACAGCGAGGACCTGCGAACGAAGCCGTAACCACAGTGGCACCGTTCACAGAGAGGCCCGCGAAAGACGCACGGGAATCGGCTGCAAACCACCGAGCACGTGCAGTCCTCTGTGCCCCCTGTGTCCTCTGTGGTAAAATTGCAGTTGCTGTTCCTCGCGAACAGCATTGAACCACAGAGTGCACAGAGATCACAGAGCCGATCGGCAGCACTCGGTCATGCATGTGTTTTCCAGGTGCACTCTCTCCCTTGATGCCACCGGGACGTTCTCTGTGGTAAGCGGTTGCGGTTGCAGTCCCGCTGTCGCTCCCCCCGGAACGCACGAAAGGCCACGCACCGAGGTGCATGGCCTTCGTGCCTCGCGGTTGCTGTCGTCAGTACCCGACCGCCGCCCCGCTGCTCCGTGGTTCCGACATCCCCGCCCAGCCGTTAGGCATGCGCATCACCGCGTTCGCGTTCGCGAGGTGCCCGACGGACTTGAGCTCGTAGCCCGCGGCGCGCAGTGAATCGGCGACCGCCGGGAGCATGCCGCCCTCCTCGTACACCAGCACGTCCGGCCACGCCTGCTCGTGCAGTCGCGGCGCCGACATGGCTTCGTGCAGCGACATCCCGTTGTCGACCACGTTGAGCACGAGCTGCACCGTCGTCGTCGTGATCGTCGGGCCGCCCGCCGCGCCGGCGACGAGCAGCACCCGCCCGTCCTTCCCGACCAGGATGCTCGGCGTCATCGAGCTGAGCATCCGCTTCCCCGGCGCGATCGCGTTCGCCTCGCCCTGCACCAGCCCGAACATGTTCGGGGTTCCCGGCTGCGCGGCGAAGTCGTCCATCTCGTTGTTGAGGAAGAAGCCGGCGCCGCGCACGTAGGCGCCGCCGCCGAAGTAGCCGTTGAGCGTCGTCGTCGTCGAGACCGCGTTCCCCTTGCCATCGACAACCGAATAGTGCGTCGTCTCCATCGACTCGTGCCGCGCCACGCCGGGGAAGACCGGGGTCTTCGCCGCGCGCGTCGCGTCGATCGTCCGCCAGATCGAATCGGCGTACTGCTTGCTCGTCAGCCGCTCGAGCGGGACCTCGACGAACGCCGGATCACCGAGCTGGGTGTTGCGGTCGATGAACGCGTACCGGAACGCTTCGCCGACGTAATGATCGTACGCGGCGCTGCCTAACGGCGGCAGCCGCGGCCAGCGCTCGAGGATGTTCAACGCCTCGACCGCCGCGATCCCGCCGCTCGACGACGGCGGCATCGCCAGCAGCGTGTCGCCGCGATAGGTGCCGCGGATCGGCTCGCGCCACGCCGCGCGATAGCGGGCGAGGTCCTGCTGGGTGATGATCCCGCCCTCGCGCTTCTGCTCGGCGGCGACGCTGTCAGCGACCGGACCCGTGTAGAAGCCGGCCGGTCCCTGCTCGGCGATCATCGTCAGCGTCCGCGCCAGATCCGGCTGGACGAGACGGGCCCCGGCGGCGAGCGGGGCGCCGTTAGGCAGGAACAGCGACGCGCCCTCGTAGGGGGCGATCAGCTTCGCCGAGCCGGCGATCGCACCGGCGAGCGCATCGTCGACGACGAACCCGTCCCGGGCGAGGCGGATCGCCGGCTCCATCACCTGCGCCAGCGACATCGTTCCGTACTTTCGCAGCGCTTCCGACATCCCGGCGACCGCACCCGGCACGCCGGCCGCGAGCGCGCCGATCCGGCTCTTGTCGGTCAGCTTCCCCGCCGAGTCGATGTACATGTTCCGCGTCGCGGCGAGCGGAGCGATTTCGCGATAGTCGATCGCCGCCGCGCGGCCATCGGCCATCCGGATCAGCATGAAGCCGCCCCCGCCGATGTTCCCCGCTTGCGGGAAGGTGACCGCCAGCGCGAAGCCGGTTGCGACTGCCGCGTCCACCGCGTTCCCTCCGCGGCGCATGATCTCGACGCCCGCCTCGCTCGCCAGGCGGCTGTTGCTCGCCACCATGCCGTTAGGCGCGAACGTCGCCGGCTTCCCATCCCCGACCGTCCAGCCGGCGGGGATCCGCGCGACCGGCGCCACCGGGGGCGGTACCGTTCCGCCCGCGGTGGTGGTCCCCCGACAGGCGACGGCGGCGAGTGCCGCCGCCGTCGCGATCATCCAGCGTGAATTCATAGTCCCCACGAAAGGCGAGCGTAATAGAAGGCGCCGTTGTAGCCGAACGGCGAGAGCCCGCTGTAGACGAAGATGCCGCCACTCGAGTTCTGCGTGACGATCTGGTCCGGATAGGTATTGAACACGTTGTCCGCGCCTAACGTCAGGCGGAGCGCGCCGCGCAGCCCTAACGATGCGGAGACGTCGGTGATCCACTTCGCGCCGAAGACCTGGTCGTTCGCCGGACTCGTCGCCGTCGACTTCACCGAACCGAACCGGGCCTCGGACAGCACGAGGCCGAGTGCACGGTAATCGAAGTTACCGGTGAGCCGGAAGTTGTCGTGCGGCTGCGCATCCTCCGTCAGGCCGACCTGCGTCCGGTCGAAGAGCACCGCCTGGAACGCCGCCAGCTGCGGCGGCGTGTTCGCGATCCGGGTGACGTGCGTGTAGTTGTGGTTGTAGCTCCCCGTCAGCCGCAGCGTCCCCGCCGTCCCGAACGACTTTCCGGTCTGGCCGACGAGATCGAGGCCCTCGGTGCGCGTGTCGATCGCGTTGGTGAAGAAGCGACCGCCATTCACGCCGGTGAAGCCGGCATTCTCGAGCATCGTCTGGATCGCCGCGCCGGTGAAGTTGCCGGAGAGGACGACGCGGTCCTTGATCAGGATCTTGTAGTAGTCGGCGGTGAACGAGAAGTTCGACGACGGCTGCATCGTCAGTCCCGCACCGTAGTTCTGCGACCGCTCCGCCTTCAGCGGCTGGGCGCCGAGGACCTTCGCCTGCGGGCTCGTCACCGGGAAGGTCCGGATGTCGAACGGTTGGCTCGTCCCATTCACGTTGATGAAGTTCGTCGACGTCGTCGAGAACCATTCCTGGCCTAACGATGGCGCCCGGAAGCCGTTGCTGATCGAGCCGCGCAGCGCGTAGCCCTTGATCGGCTCCCACCGCGTCGAGAACTTGCCGTCGGTCGTGCTGCCGAAGTCGCTGTAGTGCTCGACGCGGCCGGCGACATCGACCATCCACGACGGCACCAGGTTCGTCGCGAGGTCGACGTAGCCCGCCTCGTTCGTTCTCGACCTGTCGGTCGCGTCACTCGGACGGAAGCCGGGGAACACCTGTGCCCCGATCGCGGCGACCTTCCCCGAGTCGGGACCGTCGAGGATCGGCTGTCCGCCGCCGTTGTATGACGCAAGCTCGCCGGCGCGCAGACCGTAATGATCGCGCCGGAATTCGCCGCCCCACGCCACGCTCAGCGGCTGCGCGAAGCCGACGTCGAAGCTGCGCTGCACGTCGAGCGTCGTCGTCGACTGGTCGAAGATCATGGTGCCGGCGTAGAACTGCGTCTGGCTGGCGGCCCCGTACGAGACGTTCACGCTATGGTCGACATCGTAGCGGAAGTTGTTGCGCCCATACACGGTGCCGAGATCCCAGTCCCAGCTCGCCGCGGTCCCCTTCACCCCCGCCGAAACCGAACCGTCCCAGATGTGGCTCTCGATCAGCGGGAGATAACCGTTAGGGTAGATCGCCCGGACGGTGCGGTCATCGTTAGGCCGGCGGAAGAATCCGGCGGCGAGCCCGTTCGAGTACGACAGTCCGCCAAAGGCGTAGAACTGCATCGTCCCGGCCATCGGGATCCCGAGATTGAACATCCCCGAGCCGCCCTTGATCTGCGGATCGCCGACCCAGCTGTTGAGCACCGGGGTCCCGTTGCGCGAATCGCCAGCGAAATACTGCTGCCGCGTGTCCAGGCCTGCGCGGTTGGTGCTGTCGCGATTGCGCAGCTCGCCGCTGATGTTGAAGAACCCGCTGCGCGGCATCGCCGCGCTGTAGCTGCCGTCGATCACCTCGCTCAATCCATCCGACTCGTTCGTCCGGCCCACCTGCGCGGAGAGTGAGTTCGGCGCGTCGGACTTGAGGATGATGTTGATGACTCCGGCGATCGCGTCGGAACCGTACTGCGCCGCCGCGCCGTCGCGCAGGATCTCGATGTGATCGATCGCGCTCGGCGGAATCGCGTTGAGGTCCACCGCCATCGATCCGCGGCCGACACTTCCGTTGATGTTGACCAGTGAGCTGTTGTGCCGGCGCTTCCCGTTCACGAGCACGAGCACCTGGTCGGAGTTCAATCCGCGCAGCGTGATCGGGCGGATGTGATCGGTGCCGTCAGTGACGGTCGGCCGCGGAAAGTTCACCGATGGCGCGAGCAGCTCGAGGATCTGGCTCGTCTCGGTGCGACCACTCTGCCTGATCTCCGCCGCGGTGAACACGTCGACCGGCACCGGTGCCTCGACCGCGGTGCGATTCTGCTGGCGCGTTCCCGTGACGACAACCTGATCGAGCGAAGTGAGCGCCGCCTTCAGGGTGAAGTCGTGCGTCGAGAGCTGTCCCGCCGGAATCGTCACGCTGTCCGCCGCCATCACGTAGCCGACATAACGCGCGCGCAGCAGGTACCGGCCCGGCGTCGCTGTGAAGCGATAGCGACCATCGGCATCGGTCATCGCGCCTTCGCGCGTAGCGCCGAGGGTGACGCTCGCCCCCTGGATCGGCCGGCCGCTCGCCGCATCGGTAACGGTGCCCGCGACGACGGTGAGCTGCTGCGCCGCGAGAGGAACGGCGACGACGAACGCCGCGGTCGTCGCGATGACGCGAGCGATGCGGCTTCTGACATGGGAGTGCATTGTAGTCTCCAGTGGAGGAGGACGAATCGACGACACGCACACCGGGTGGAGCGCGGTCCAGTCGTGCCAACCAACCGTCGAGGCGCCGCGCTCGTTCCCCTACAATAGAGCAGCGGGACATGATCGCGGAATATTGCCGACGCACCCGCCGCGATTCGCCGCGTCAGGCTTTTGTCGGCCCTGCCCGGAAATCTGGTGGCCGCGTCGGCGACGCTTCGGCGAGCGCGCGCTTCACCCCGGCCACATCGAAGTCGGTTCCATACACCGGCGAGCCCGGCTGCTGCCGCCACGAATCGTCGAGCCCGCCCGCATCGACTCCGTCGAATCCGAGCTCGTCGAGCAGGCGGATTACGACGTCCTTCGCACGCTTGTCATCGCCGGCGACAGGGAGGGCGATGCGATCGCGCGCCCCGGCCGGGCGTCCGCGATCCATGAGGTGCTGCGCGTAAATGTTGTTGAAGGTCTTCACCACCGGTCGCCCCAACTGCTGCGAGACCCACCGGCTTTCCGTAGTCCCCGACTCGATGGCGTCGATGCGCCCGTCGCGGCGCGGATAGTAGTTGCCCGTGTCGATCACGACCGCGGTCTCCGGTAGCCCGGTGACGAGATTGTTGGGCAGCGCCGGTACGTTCTTCTCCGGTATCGCGACGATCACGACGTCCTTCCCCCGCGCAGCGTCGGTAATCGTCACGGCTTTCGCGCCGCTCTCCGTCGCAAGCTCGGTGAGCGTCTCCGGGCCGCGCGAGTTCGCGACCGAGACGTCGTGTCCAAGCTTTGCCAACCGCCGAGTCAATGTCCCGCCGATGTGCCCGGCTCCAATGATCCCGATCTTCACCGTCGCTCCCTGTTCGCGGACCGCGCACCGAACCCCGGAAAAAATATATCCCCGATCGCGTGTCGATCTGGCGTCTACTCGTTCGACGTGTAAGTAGAGCCCAGAGATCTTCGACCACGTGAAGCGTCCTCCGCGCTCCGCAACCAACCCCAACCAGAGGATACGACGATGCGGTTCATGGTTATGATCAAGGCGAGCAAGGACTCGGAAGCGGGCGCGCTGCCGACGGCCGAACTTCTCACCGAGATGGGCGCGTACAACGAGCAGCTCATCAAGGCGGGCGTCATGCTCGCTGGCGAAGGGCTGCAGCCAAGTTCGAAGGGCGCGCGCGTCCGCTTCTCCGGAACGAAGCGGACTGTCATCGATGGCCCGTTCGCCGAGACGAAGGAGCTGGTCGCCGGCTACTGGATCTTCCAGGTGAAGTCGAAGGAGGAGGCGATCGAATGGGTAAAGCGCGCGCCGAATCCGATGCCAGGCACCGAGTCGGAGATCGAGATCCGTCAGATCTTCGAGATCGAGGACTTCGGCGACCTCGCCGAACAGGTGCCTGAAGTCTTCGAGAAGGAAAAGCAATTCCGCGAGGCCGCGGCAAAGCGGGATTCCTCCAGGAAATAATCCGGCGCGATCGATGTTCGTCACCCGGAGCGCTCGCGACGATGTTCATCGCGCGCTCCGGGTTGCACGCGCGCTCGGCGACGCGCTAATTGGTCGGCGTGTCGTCACCCGACGTGAACCGCACGATCGACGCGGTCTGGAGAATCGAATCGGCGAAGCTCATCGCCGGACTCGCGCGAATGGTGCGCGACGTCGGCCTCGCCGAAGACCTCGCGCAGGACGCACTCCTCGCCGCGCTCGAGCAATGGCCGGAGTCGGGAGTGCCTGACAACCCCGGGGCGTGGCTCATGACCGCGGCCAAGCGCCGCGCGATCGACCGCATCCGCCGCGACAAGATGCTCGCACGCAAGCACGAGGAGCTCGGCCGCGACCTCGATGCTCGTCACGACACCACCGTCGTCGATCTCGACGAAGCGCTCGACGACAACATCGGCGATGACTTGCTGCGGCTCATCTTCACCGCCTGCCATCCGGTGTTGTCGACCGACGCGCGCGTCGCGCTGACACTCCGCCTGCTCGGCGGACTCACCACTGACGAGATCGCGCGCGCCTTCCTGGTCCCCGAGCCGACGATCTCGCAAAGGATAGTCCGCGCCAAGCGCGCGCTTGCCGACGCGCACGTCCCCTTCGAGGTCCCGCGCGCAACCGAGTTCACCGAGCGGCTTTCGTCGGTGCTGCAGGTGATCTACCTGGTCTTCAACGAAGGCTACGCCGCAACGGCCGGCGACGACTGGATGCGCCCCGCCCTCTGCGACGACGCGCTGCGGTTAGGCAGGATCCTCGCCGAGCTCGTACCGGGCGAGGCGGAGGTCCACGGCCTCGTCGCGCTGATGGAGATCCAGGCATCGCGCATCCACGCCCGCGTCGCCCCGGACGGCGAGCCGATCCTGCTCCTCGACCAGAACCGCGCGCGCTGGGATCATCTGCTGATCGCCCGCGGCCTCGCCGCGCTCGCCCGCGCCGACGCGTTAGGCACGGCGCCGGGCCCGTATCGGTTGCAGGGGGAGATCGCCGCCTGCCACGCGCGCGCCCTCGACCCCGCCGCCACCGACTGGCACCGCATCGCGGATCTCTACGCCGAGCTTGGCCGCATCGCGCCGAGCCCGATCATCGAGCTCAATGGCGCGGTCGCGATCAGCATGGCCGAGGGTCCGGCCGCCGCGCTGCCGCTCGTCGATGCACTGGCCAGCGATCCGGCACTCCGCGATTACCACCTGCTTCCGGCAGTCCGTGGGGACCTGCTCTTGCGCCTCGGCAGGGACGAGGAAGGACGGGCGGAGTTCCGGCGGGCGGCAGGGATGACGAGGAACGAGCGAGAGCGGTCAGTGCTGATGCGGAGGGCCGGCGCCTAACGTTCTGCTGAGGGACGAGGGACGAAGCACCTTGTCGCCCGGTTGTTCAGCCCTGGCTGACCTGACGCTCGCGTCTCCGTCGAGCGATTGCCGCGTCCACGCTCCACATCCCCGCCCCCGCGATCACAAGGTAGAGGAAGAAGAGACAGTACATGATCGCCGGCGTTCCCATGTTCCTCGTCGGGAAGAATCCCTGCGGATAGTGGAACTGGAAGTAGGCGACCGCCATCTCCCCCGCGAGGATGAAGGCGACGGGACGCGTGAGGAAACCGAAGAGGATGAAGAGGCCGCCGATCACTTCGAGCAGGCCGCCAATCCCCCACTGCGACATCACGGTGAACGGCGGGAGCGCCGGCATCCCGACGGGACCCGATGGATGGCCGAACACCTTCATCGTGCCGAAGGTGATGAACACGAGAGCGGCGACGATTCGGAACACGCTCAGCGCGCGGCTCGGCCAGGGCTGAGGCGCGGGATCGAAGATCGACACGGTGGTTCGGAGCTCGGGGGAGAAGAGGTGCGAGTCGTGCCGAATCTACCGTGGTTTCACTCGCCGAGCCACCAGGCCACCTTCACGAGGAAGGTGTTGTCCGGGTGCAGCGCGAACAGGTCGCCGTATTCATCCTTCCAGCGCCGGGCGGGAGCGGTCGGATCGAACGCGTCGCCACCGCGGCCGTGCGTCCAGACGGCGAAGAAGGTCGATCCTGGCCTGAACTCCCAGCGGAGCACGCTGTTCGACCGGAGGTCGAGGATGTCGAAGCCGCGGGACGCGTTGACCGGCGGAGTGTACGCGGCGTAGCGGTCGTCGAAGCGCGCCGCGCGCGGCGTCGCGCTCAGCTCGCGGAAATCGCTGTAGTGCCCCCGGCTGATGAATGGAGCGGCGTAGAGCTGGAAGCTGAGGTCGGGCGTCGCGGTGTAGCTGGCACGGATGCCTAACGACCGCGTCTCCTGCTCGAGGAGGGCGAACGCATAGTGCGTGACCGCTCCCTCGTCGAAGTTGCCGAACCACTGCGAGTCGTCGTGGTTGTGACTCCAGTCGGCGGTGATGTCGAGCTGCAGCTGGGACATCGGGATCAGCGCCAGCTCCGGACTGACCTCGACGTACCGCGACGCGCCGTAGTCGCCGATCGCCTCGTAGACGGAAACGTTAGGCACGACGTGCCGGCGGTCGTCGCCCTGGATCCCGATGTTGAACTGGCTCAGCGGCGAGCGGCGGAAGGCGGGGCCGCCGCGCGCGCAGTTGTCGCAGTACGTCTTTCCCAGCTGGCTCAACGTCACGCCGGTGTTGACCCACCAGTTGTTGACGAAGTTGACGTGCCAGTTGGTGTTCACGGCGCGCTCGGTCGGGAGCCCGGCCGCGGTCCAGAAGCCCCAGGCGTTGAAGTTTCCGGACAGCTGGTTGTAGATCTTCGTCGGCTTGGCGAAGGTGAATCCCATCCAGTTGTTGAACAGCTGCTGGTTCGCGCGCCTGAGGTACCCGAGGTCGTTGACCTCGAAGCCTGGTGACTGCCGCTCGTAGCTGGTCTGGTAGTGCACCATGTTCCCGCCCTGCTTGCCGAACGCGATGTCCTCGGCGTCGCCCGACAGCGAGGTGCGCGCCGAGTCGACCGTCAGGCTACCGTCGGGACGCTGATAGAGATGGACCCCGCTCAGCTGCGTCGCGGTGATCGCCTGACGCGCGCCGTCGACGCGGCTGCCGGTGAGGCTCGCGGTCAGCTCGTAGCGGCTCGTCCCCCAACGCTGCCGGAAGTTCGTTCCCAGCGCGTAGGCGTCGCGGCGCAGGATCGTGTCGGTCCACATGTCGAGCGCCCGGTTCACGCCGGTGCCGATGACGCCGACGTTCGTCTGCCCGCCGCGGAAGTCCTGCTGCGCGCGGAGGACGGTGTAGCTCGTCGTCGGCTCGGTGGTGCGCGCCTCGGTTCCAGTGACCCGCCCGGTCACCGCCTCGAGAACGCCGAAGTTCAGGCCGCCGTGCACCCGGCCGGTGAGCTTGGCAGCGCCGAGGATCGGCGTGACGTTAGGCGACGCGTCGTCGCCGTAGGAGTTGAGGAGCTGCGGAGACCGCCCGATTCGCCGCGAATAGAAGAGGCCCTCGCCCCAGCAGTTCACGATGCTGCAGTTGAGTCCATAGTTGTAGAGTCCCGTCCCCTCGATGAAGAACGGGCGGCGCTCCTGGAAGAAGGTCTCGAAGGCGGTGAGGTTCACGACGGACGGATCGGCTTCGACCTGCCCGAAGTCGGGATTGACGGTCGCGTCGAGCGTGACGTTAGGCGTGACTCCGTACTTGATGTCGGCACCGCCGGTGAGGCGCTGCGACCGCTCCCATCCGACCGCCGTTGCCGGACTCGTCAACGGGACGGACAGGCTCTTCGCCACGACGTACGGAACGACCTCGAGCCGATGGAAGGAGGCGATGTCGTCGATTCCGTCGAGCGCGCCGAGCTGTGACGAGATCCCGCTCTGGTTCGCGTGAAAGAGCGGCCAGCTCGTTCGTTCCTTGTACCGCTCGATGTCGCGCCAGACGCCAAAGCCGAAAGTGTGGCGGGCGCTGTTCGCGTAGCGGAGCTGGGAGAAGGGGATCCGGAACTCCGCCGTCCAGCCGACCGAGTCGATCCGCGTCCCCACGTCCCAGATGCCATCCCACGTGTCGTCCTCGTCCCGGTCGTTGTACATCGCGTAGTCACGCTTGACGCCGACCGGATTCACGGCGAACTCGAACCCTGACAACCGGTCGTCGTACGAGTCGATCATGAGTTTGAGCTGATCAGACGGCCCGCGGACGTCCCGTCGCGTTAGTGCCGTCATGATGCTGTCAGGATGCGGGTCGTACGCGCGCACGAACGCGTAGAGATAGCGATCGTCGTACGCGACCTTGAACTCGGTCCTGAACCGGGGCTGCTTCCCTTCGTCAGGCCTGAACTCGAGAAAATCGGAGGTCGGCGTCACCGTCCGCCAGACCGCGTCGTCCTCGCGGCCGTCGATCACCGGCGGACGCGATGTGCGCACCGCGCGCGCCGATTCGATCGGCGCGGCCGGCGTCTGCTGTGCGAGAGCCGCGCACAGCGGAATGGCTGCGGCGGTGAGCACGGAGAACGCGATCGTGCGCATGACGAGGTCCGTCCTGATGAAGGAGTGCTACCGGCGTTGGACAGCACCGACCCGCCAGGGGTTGGCAGCAAATGTGCTGAATTTTCAGCATGCAAGACGCAGAGTCAAGTCAGGCATTTGTAAGCCCGTCCAAGATCCCGCTGTGACGCGAGCGCGATATTGTTCGGCGTGACGCCGACCATTCACTCGAGAATTACACGCCCATGAGGGTCGTCGGTGGCAAGTTCGCCGGACGCGACCTCGTCTCGCCTAACGATTTCCGCGTCCGCCCCACCGCCGAGCACGTTCGCGCCGAGCTGCTCGACCTCCTCGTTGCCGACATCCCGGGCGCGCGCGTCCTCGACCTCTTCGCCGGCACCGGCGCCCTCGGCATCGAAGCGATCTCACGCGGCGCGGTGAGCGCCGATTTTGTCGAGACGCGTCCGGCGAGCCTCCACGCCCTCCGCGCGAACGTCGCCGCCCTCCGCCTCCGCGACCGAACGCGCATCTTCAAGCGTGACGCCCTCCCCTTCGCCGCTGCGCTCGCCGCCGGCACGTACGACATCGCCTTCGTCGATCCACCCTATAATTCCCGGATGCTCGACCGCGTCATCGAGAGCTGGCAAGCATCACCCTTCGCCCGCATCCTCGCCGCCGAGCATGCGACGACGCACGAGCTTCCGCGCGGCGCGGCGAAGATCGTGTTCGACGAAACCGCAGTGACGCTGTACCGCTGCTGATCGCGACGACGACGGATGGAAGGGCGAGAGTCGATGGTCGACGCTGCCTTGATAGTCGAGAGTCGACACTGCCTTGATAGTCGAGAGTCGACGCTGCATTGATAGTCGAGAGTCGACACTGCATTGACAGTCGATAGTCGAATCCGCAGGAGAGTCGACAGTCGAAACCGCAGGAGAGTCGATAGTCGGAATACCGATAGTCGAAACCGACCGGCCACGAGGGATCAGGACCGCGGTGGCGCCAAACGGAACAACCCCGCGGAGCGGGCCGTGTCGACTCTCGGACTTCCGACTCTCGACTCTCAGGCAGCGTCGACTCTCGACTCTCAGGCAGCTTCGACTCTCGACTATCAAGGCAGTGTCGACTCTCGACTATCAGGCAGTGTCGACGATCGACTCTCGTCGCGGTTGAGCCTTGATCCCCGCCACTCCTGCCTCTACCGTGAGGGGAGCACGACAGCCGTCGATTCCCAGTGCAGAAAGCCCAGATGAGTGTCGGAACCAAGCGCCGTCCCGCAGTCGCGAGCACCGTGAAGCCCGCCGATATCCTCCGCGATTATCGCGTCGCGTACCGGAGCCGGCAGGTCAGCACCCTCGCGCGGGGCGAAGTCATGCTCGGCAGGGCGATGTTCGGGATCTTCGGCGACGGGAAAGAGGTCGCGCAGGTCGCCCTCGCCCGCGCGTTCAAGCCGGGTGACATCCGCTCCGGCTACTATCGCGACCAGACGCTGATGTTCGCGCTCGGGCTCCTCAGCGTGCAGGAATTCTTCGCCCAGCTCTATGCGCATGCCGATCTCGCCGCCGACCCCGCGTCCGGCGGACGCGGGATGAACGCGCACTTCGGCACGCGCATGCTCGACGAAAACGGACACTGGAAGACGCTGACGGATTCCTTCCAGTCGTCCGCTGACATATCGCCGACCGGCGGCCAGATGCCGCGCCTGCTCGGCCTCGCCTACGCGTCGAAGCTCTACCGCGAGATCGAGGACCTGCGCGAATTCAGGCAGTTCTCGCACAATGGCAACGAGATCGCCTTCGGCACGATCGGCAACGCGTCGTGCGCGGAAGGCGTCTTCTGGGAAACCGTCAACGCCGCGACCGTGCTCCAGGTGCCGATGCTCCTGTCCGTCTGGGACGACGGCTACGGCATCTCGGTGCCTAACGAGATCCAGGTCGCGAAGGGCAGCATCTCCGAGCTGCTCGAGGGCTTCCGCCGCGACCCCGATGGCAAGGCGGGACTCGAGCTCGATGTCGTTCGCGGCTGGGATTATCCGGCGCTCGTCGACGTCTACCAGCGCGTCGCGGCGACGGTCCGCGAGCAGCACGTTCCCGCAGTGGTGCACGTGGTCGAGCTCACCCAGCCGCATGGCCACTCGACATCGGGCAGCCACGAGCGCTACAAGTCGAAGGAGCGCCTGCAGTGGGAGAAGGAGCACGACGGCCTCCTTCGCTTCCGCGCCTGGATCATCGAACAGGGCATCGCGTCGGCTGAGGAGCTGGACGCCGCCGAAGAAGAAGAGGGCGACGCTGTCCGCGATGCGCGCGACGCGGCCTGGAAGGCGTACCAGTCGCCGATCGACGCCGAGCGCGCCGAGCTCGACGCGCTGCTGGCGGTGGTGAGCGACCGGTCGGAGGTGGTGACCGCGGTCAAGCAGGACCTCGTTCGTCGCCGCGATCCCCTTCGCCGCGACCTCGCCGTCGCGGTGCACCAGGCGATCGTCGCGCTCCGCGCCGACCCCGCCGCCGCCGCCCCGCTCGTCGCCTGGAAGCGCGACCAGGAGCGGGCGATGGACGAGCGCTACCACTCGACGCTCTACTCGGCGTCCGACGCCTCGCCGTTAGGCCTGACGATCGAGCCGCCCGACTATGGCGAGGATGCGGCCGAGGTCGACGGCTACAAGGTGCTCAACGCCTGCTTCGACGCCGCCCTCGCCCGGGATCCGCGGGTGATCGCGTTCGGTGAGGATGTCGGCAAGCTCGGCGACGTCAACCAGGGGTTCGTCGACCTCCAGGCGCGTTACGGCGAGCTCCGCGTCGGCGACGCCGGGATTCGCGAATGCACGATCATCGGCCAGGCGATCGGGATGGCGATGCGCGGGCTGCGGCCGATCGCCGAGATCCAGTACCTCGACTACCTGCTCTACGCGCTCCAGATCATGTCCGACGATCTCGCGACGCTGCGCTACCGCACCAAGGGCGGACAGCAGGCGCCGGTGATCGTCCGGACGCGCGGCCACCGCCTCGTCGGCATCTGGCACTCCGGCTCGCCGATGGGGATGATGATCCACGCGCTCCGCGGCGTGCACATCGTCGTCCCGCGCGACATGACCCGCGCCGCGGGGTTCTACAATACGCTGCTGCGTGGCGACGACCCGGCGATCGTCGTCGAGGTGCTGAATGGCTACCGGTTGAAGGAGAAGCTGCCGTCCAACATCGGCACCTTCACCATGCCGTTAGGCGTGCCTGAGGTGCTGCGCGAAGGGAGCGACGTCACCGTCGTCACCTACGGCGCCTGCTGCCCGATCGCGCTCGAGGCGGCACGGCTCATCGAGGACACGACGGGTGCGACGATCGAGGTGATCGACGTGCAGACGCTCCTGCCCTTCGACATCAACGGCAGCATCGTCGAGTCGCTGAAGAAGACCAGCAAGGTGCTTTTCCTCGACGAGGACGTCCCCGGCGGCGCGAGCGCGTACATGATGCAGGAAGTGCTCGAGCGTCAGGGCGGATACGATTGGCTCGACGCGCGCCCGCGCACCCTCGCGGCTGCCGCCCATCGCCCGGCCTACGGACGCGACGGCGACTACTGGTCGAAGCCTAACGTCGAGACGGTGTACGCGACGATCTACGAGATCCTGCGCGAAACCGACCCGGCGCGCTTCCCGGCGCTCGAAGGCTGAGCTGGATGAAGCGAGTGCCGCGCGCCGTCATCGTCGCGGCACTCGCGACGCTCGCGGCGAGCCCATCGCACGCGCAGGACAGCGTGCAGGTCGCGATCGGGGCGCGCCTCCGCCTGCGCACCGATTCGACTGCGGCATGGCAGTACGGTCGCTTCGGCGGCGTGCATGCGGATTCACTCGTCCTCCGGCCAACGCGCAGCGGCGCGAACACGCAATTCCGCCTGACGTCACTGCAGGAGATCGACGTCCGGGAAAGGGATCCTGCCGTGCATGAGAGCAATGCGACCCTCGGCGTGATCATCGGGGTCGCGGCGAGCGTTGCGCTGGTTCACTACGAGGTGCAGCGCTGCGACCGCAAGGACACATCCCACGATGGTCCGCCCTGCGCGTTGGGTTATACGACGCTCCCATTCGTTGCGCTGATCGGTGCTGTCGCGGGAGGAATCGTCGGCTCGAAGTGGCCCGCGAATCGATGGCGGCCAGTCGTCGTCGTCGCCGCGCAGCCCTGACCGCCGACCGGCGCGAAAGCTCCCGGGCAATTACGAAGCACTGGCAGAAATCGTCATGAAGATGGGCGCAGCGACGCGAATTTGCGTCGCGTTGCCTGACGTCAGGCAACCCCAACTCTTCACAAGGGCGACACCATGCGTGCAAGGACATTCGCTCGGCGTTCGGCCGCCGCGCTCATCATCGCCGCGGCCGCATCGGGCTGCCGGATCGGCGACGCGACCGCGCCGCTCGCCCCGTGCAGCGCGCCGCTCACCGGATTGACCGTGCAGCTGCAGAGTGGCCAGCCGACGCTCTTCTCATGGGCACCCGAGTGCACGATCGGCGGCGTGATCATCGAGACCGCCGGCACCGTCGCGCCGGGCGCCGATCTCTGGATCATCAACGATCCGAAGGGCCGCATCGAGGCTCCTGTCGAATACGGCGTGACACCGGCGAATGCGAACCAGGTGCTCGATCCGACGCCGATGATCGCGGGACAGAAGTACCGCATTCACCTGCTCGACGCGACCGGTGTCGAGCTCTACGCGTCCGACTTCACGCAGCAGTAGTCGCGCGGCGCGAGTCGAAGGCGGCGCGATCGCTGTCGCGCCGCCTTACGCGTTCGCGTGCGGCGTGCGCGCGGGTCGTTCACTCAGGACGTACGCTCCGGGCTGTTGACGACGGTCAGCAGGAAGATCCCGCCGCGCGGCGACGTCACGCCATGCACGATTCCCGAATTGAACGCGACGAGCGTTCCCGTCGGCAGCGCTCGCGAGCTTCCGCCGCTCTGCACCTCGATCTCTCCATCGAGGACCTGCACCGTGATCGGCCCATCCGCCTTGTGCGGCCGCAACTCCCCGCCCGGCTTCACGCCGACGAGCGTGACGGTGAGCATCCCCTCCTTCACGATCGTCCTCCCCGCCCTCGCTGGCGATTCCTCGAGCTCACGCCTGACGATCTTCATCTCGTCCTCGAGCGAATACGACAGAGTCGGGCCGGAAACGGGATGCTGGACTGGCAAAATGGGCGCTCCTGGAAAGGCGAAACCTGGGGATGCGTGGAAGCGAAACTTCGGGATGCTCGGAAGTCTCGAAACTACCTTTGACAACAACCGCAACGGTGGGGCCAGCCGCTGGCCGTTTCGAGACTTCCCAGCATCTGGCCGTTTCGAGACTTCCAAGCGTCAGGCCGTTTCGAGACTTCCCAGCATCAGGGCGTTTCGGGGTTCCTGTACATGTCGCCTCTCGTCAGCGGCACTCCCGCTCGTCCTTCACTGTCAGCCTTCGACAGCAGCGTCTGCACGACGTTGATGCTCGCCGCCGCGAATGCGTGCGCCGATGCGGCCATGTACAGCTTCCAGGTTCGGTACGTGCGCTCGCCCGCGATCTCGATCGCGCGCGCGGCGTTCGCGGTCAGGCGCGACGTCCAGTGGCGCAGCGTCATCGCGTAGTGCTCGCGGAGACTCTCGGCGTCTCTCGTCTCGAAGCCCGCGCCTTCAGCGGCGCCGATCACCGCCTGCAAGGGAACGAGCTGGCCGTCAGGGAAGACGTACTGCTCGATGAATGCATTGCGTCGCCAGAGGCGCGCCTCGAGCTTGTCGCGCCAGCGCTTCGGCCGGGCGGCGCCGAGGCTGACGATCCCGTGATTGAGCAGGAGCCCGCGCGGCGCGAGTGCGCGGTAGAGCGCGGCGAAATAGACCGGGAGCTTCGCCTGGCCGACGTGTTCGACCATGCCGATGCTCGAGATCTTGTCGAATTGGGCATCGTCAGGCAGGTCACGGTAATCCCTGATCTCGACGCGGACGCGGTCCGACAGCCCGGCCGCGGCGATCCGCTCCCGCGCGAGCTTCGCCTGCTCCTCGCTGAGCGTGATGCCTAACGCGGTGACGCCGTAGCACTGGGCGGCGTGGATGATCATCGCCCCCCAGCCGCAGCCGACGTCGAGCAGGCGCTCGCCGGGACGGAGCCGGAGCTTGCGGCAGACGAGGTCGAGCTTCGCCAGCTGCGCGTCGTCGAGCGAGCGGTCGGGGGTCTCGAAGTACGCGCAGGAATAGACCATTCGCTTGTCGAGCCAGAGCGCGTAGAAGTCGTTGCCGATGTCGTAGTGGTAGTGGATCGCGGCGCGGTCGCGCGCCTTGTCGTGCTGGTCGCCCACCCGCTCGACGCTGTGCTCGGCCCGCGCCGCACGGACCTTCTTCACCGCCTCGCTGCGCGGCAGCGCAGCTGCGTGCCTGACGATCGACGCCAGCGTCGTCGCCGAGCGTATCCGGCGGTTGATCGCGTCGCCTAACGTTGCGGCGTCCTCGATCCGTCCGTCGATGTCGACGTCGCCGCTGAGGTACGCCTCGATGATCGACAGCTCGTTGGGCGGGAGGAGCATCCGTCGCAGCGCACCGGGCCGCTCGATGCGGAAGGTGAAGCGCGGCGTCCTGCCGCCCCGCTCGACGGTGCCGTCCCAGTAGCGCACGCTGAACTCGCGCTCGCCCGGGGCGCCGAACAGCTCCTCGACGACGTGCCGGCTGTGGCTCAGCGCGGCGTCGGTGCCGTCATGCGTGCCGTTCGCCGGGGCGATCATGGCCGGGCGTAGTCGGCGAAGAAGGCGAGCGTCAACGCCCATGCCTCCCGCGCAGCGTTAGGCTCGTACGCGCTCCGCTGGTCGCAGAAGAACCCGTGATCCGCCTGCGAGAACAGGACGCTGGTCAAGCTCTTGCCCGTTCCCTCGAACGCATCGCTCACTGCCCGCCTGTGCTCGGCCCTGATGTTCTTGTCGCGGCCTCCCCAGAAGAATGTCTGCGGTCCGTGAAGACTGCTCACCCGGTCGAGCACCGCCGGCATCCCGCCGGCATAGTAGGAGGCCGCGGCAGCGAGTGGAAGCGCGCTGTTCGCGAGGAACGACGCGCGGCCGCCGAGACAGTAGCCGGTCGCACAGACTCGCGATGCGTCGACGTCACGCTGGGAGACGAGCCAGCCGTGCGCTGCCTTCGCGTCGGCGATGATTCCCTCGGAGGTCAACGCGCTGAAGTGCGGCTTCATCTCGGCGAAGGCGTCGTAGCGTCCCTCGACGCCGGTGCCCGTTCGATGAAAGAGCTCCGGCGCGACGGCGACGAATCCCTCGCGCGCGAACCGCGCCGTGACGTCGCGGATGTGCGAGTTGACCCCGAACGCTTCCTGCATCACGATGATCGCGCGATGCGGCGCCGGCGCACTCGGCCGCGCGACGAACATGCGCATCTCCGAGGCGCCCTCGACCGCGATCGTGACCCAGCTCCCGCTCTCTGTCCGCTCGTCCGTTCGCATCGCGTCTCCAGTTGCGGTATCACTGATACGATAATCTGCGTACGTTCAACGGGTCAAAGTCGTTGGACAAGACGCAGCGTCCCGCACCCATTGCCGCACCATGACACGTCTCCGCGTCTCGCAGTACATCGCCCCGGTGACACTCGCACTGCTGATCGCCGCATGTCACGCCCGCACCGCGCCCGCGCCGGGTGCGAGCGCTGACGCGGAGATTCGCGCGGTCCTCGACTCGACCGCGGCAGGATGGAATCGCGGTGACCTCGCCCCGTACATGGCCGCGTATGCGCCCGATGCGGACGCCGGTGGCACGACCGGCTTCGTCCACGGCACCGCGGCGATCGAAGCGGGGATGCGGCATGGATTCTGGAAGAACGGACGCCCGGCCCAGGATCTCCGCTACGAGCATCTCGCTGTTCGCATGCTCGGCGACCGCGACGCACTGGTGACCGGCCAGTACGTCCTCTCCGGTGGCGGCCTCCCCGACCGCACCGGCTGGTTCACGACGATCTGGGAACACCGCCCCGAAGGATGGCGGATGATTCACGATCACTCGTGAAACTGCAGCAGTAAGCAGTAAGCGATAAGCGATAAACGGTAAGCGAACAGGCAAACGCCGTCGGAGGCGTGGTTCGCTGCCTGCTTACAGCTTATCGCCTGTCGTTTGCTGCTGCGTTCGAGATGATCTCGAACGATCGCAGCCTCGCGTGGTGGTCGAACGCCTGCGACGTGACGATCACTTCGTCGGCGCCGGTGCGCGCGATGAATGCGTCGAGGCCGCGCTTCACGCCGTCGGGATCGCCGACGACCGCGATCGAAAGCATCTCGTCGAGCATCAGCTTCTCGTGGGGAAGCAGCTGCGCGAGGAAGCGATCGTCAGGCGGCGGGAGCGGACCTGGGCGGCCGCGGCGAAGGTTGACGAACGCCTGCTGGAGCGATGTGAAGAGCCGCCGCGCCTCGGCGTCGCTGTCGGCGGCGAAGGCATTGAGGCCGAGCATCATGTATGGCTTGTCCAACGTGGCCGACGGCTCGAAGCGCGCGCGGTAGATCTCGATCGCCTGGTCCATCATTGCCGGCGCGAAATGCGAGGCGAAGGCGAACGGCAGGCCTAACGCTGCGGCGAGCTGCGCGCCGAACAGGCTCGAGCCGAGTATCCAGACCGGCACATCGAGCCCGGCGCCGGGGACAGCGCGGACGGACTGTCCCGGTTGCACCGGCTGGAACCAGGACATCAGCTCGACGACATCCTGCGGAAAGCTGTCGGCGGCGGCCGGCGATCGTCGCAGCGCGCGGCTCGTCAGGGGATCCGATCCCGGCGCACGGCCGACGCCAAGGTCGATTCGTCCGGGAAAGAGCGACGCGAGCGTCCCGAACTGCTCGGCGATCACCAGCGGCGAATGGTTAGGCAGCATGATGCCGCCCGCGCCGACGCGGATCGTCTTCGTCGCCGCGGCGACGTGCCCGATCACCACCGATGTCGCCGCGCTCGCGACGCCGGGCATGCTGTGATGCTCGGCCAGCCAGAAGCGCTTGTATCCCCACCGCTCCGCGTGCTGCGCGAGATCGACCGAGTTGCGAAAGGCCTGAGCGGCGGTGCCGCCGTCGACGATGGGAGCGAGATCGAGGACTGAGAGAGGAATCATGGAGAGCAGGCTGTTAGCTGTCAGCCATAAGCTGGAAGCGACCGCGGTAACGGCCGTCGCTGACTGCTAACGGCTGATAGCCAATGGCTGCAGTCTAAGCCTCAGGGAAGCTTGTTCCGTTCCCACGACCCGTACATCGGGTTCGGCAGTATCACGTACGTCTCGCCGAAATCGGCGAAGGCGCTGTCGCCGGCGGTGCGGATCGATTGGGTCAACCGCGGGAAATCCTGGATGTTGTCGC
>JAICUE010000481.1 GCA_025936015.1 Gemmatimonadaceae bacterium | reverse complement strand
TGACCGCCAACGGCGGGATCGACGCGCCTAACGGTCTGGCGATCACGGTGATCTGGGGGGTCGCCGCGGCCGGCGCCGCACTGATGAACGAGCAGGAGCGCCGCGGTCCGCACTATCTCGTCTTCGGCCTGACGACGCTGCTCTCGGTCGCCTACCTGCTGCGCGAGGACAAGCTGCTCCTCGGACTCGGCCTCGTCGCCCACGCGCTCGCGTTCGTCTTCCTGATGCGGAAGGAGCGCATGCGGCTCGTGTCGATCCCGATCATGATCGGGCTCCTGATCGCGTTGACGCAGGCGGGGGACCTCATCGGCGCGCGTCCGTCGTACATCAGCAACCCGTTCGTGAATCCCGGCGCGGCGCTGCTCCTCCTCGTCATCCTCGCCTGGTGGCGCTTCTTCGACGCGATGGCGAATACCGTCGATGAAGAAAATGGCGGCGGGTGGCGGACGTTCAGCCGCGTGTTCCTCCCGGTCGCGCTCTTTCTCTGGGGCTGGCTCGAGCTCGGGAACACCGTTTCGCACGATGTCGCGATCTCGCTCGTGACACTGTACTTCGCGATCTGGGGAGTCGGGGCCATCCACTTCGGGCGCCTGCGGAACGTCCCCGCGGCCCGCCACGTCGGACTCGGTCTCTGCATCACCGCGGCGGTGATGGCGGTGTCGCGCGTCTGGGGTCTCTCCGACATCGGCATAAAGGCCGGGACGTTCGTGATCGTGAGCCTGTTCATGCTCGCCGTCGCGTACTGGTACCGGAGGGCGGGAGAAGAAGAGACCGCCTGACCGGCGGGAGGACGCGGGGGTTTACGGCGGGGAACTGCACGGCGGGGTTGCTTACAGGAGCCACGGAGGACGCGGAGGGCTTACGGCGGGGTTCCTTACAGGAGGCACGGAGGACGCGGAGGGTTTGAGCAGGGCGGTGAATCAAAAAATTCATCTGCCGCGCGCGGGGCAGAATCGTTCTCTCGAGAGGGCTGTGGCTGAACCGCTTTTGACAAGCCCTCCGTGTGCTCCGTGCCTCCTGTCACACCGAGCCGCTGTCGAACGCTCCGCGGCCTCCGTTCACGGCACGGCTGGTGCACGTCGGACCGTCGGGTCAACCTCTCATCCGGACGGAAATCGCACGTGCACATCCTCCTTCGCCGCCAGCGCGCGCGCATTGCGACGCTTCTCCTCGCCGTCGTGCCGACGCTCGCGCCCGCGCTCTCGACAGCGCAGCAGACGCAGACCGACACCACCGGCGTCAAGCCGTCGCAGCAGCCGCTGTTCACGAGCCGCGACGCGATCTATGCCGGGGCATTCACCGTCGCGACGATCGCGCTCTTTCCCGCAGACCGGAGCATCGCCAGCCGGCTGCAGGACAAGCACAACCAGTCGAACCGCTTCTTTCATCACGAGGCGACGAACTTCCGGCTCGTCGCGCAGCCTGGCGCGTTCGCGATCGGCGGCGCCCTCTACCTCGGCGGACGGCTCTCACACAACGAGCGGATGGCGGACCTCGGGCTGCACGGCACCGAGGCGATTCTCGTCGGGCTGACCGCGACGGGAATCCTCAAGGGGATCGCCGGCCGTGCGCGCCCGTACAAGGACGTCGACAATCCGCACGACTTCAAGCTCTTTCGCGGATTTACGGGCGGAAGCGACTATTCATCGTTCCCCAGCGGCCATACCCTGACCGGATTTGCCGCCGCTTCGGCGGTCACCGCGGAAACGAGCCGGTGGTGGCCGCACTCGACGTGGTATATTGGACCAGTGATGTATGGTGGCGCGTCGCTGATCGGATTGTCGCGCATGTACAACAACAAACACTGGGCGAGCGACGTGATGCTCGGTGCCGCGATCGGCACCTTCGCCGGGAGAAAGGTCGTCCAGTACCATCACTCACATCCAAAGAACCGCATCGACCGCTGGCTGCTTGGTGCGACGATCGTCCCGAATTCCGGGGGCGGTCTCTCGTTCGCGTTCTCCGCGACACCACGATTTGATAAATAGGCAGGCGCAGTACCCATGACCACGATCTCCCACGACGCCGATACCGACGTCACCGATACCAACCATGACGACGATGCGACGACCGCGCCCGATGGCGCCGGCTTCGCAGCGTTAGGGCTGAGCGCCGGGCTCGTCGCCACGCTCTCCGGCCTCGGCTATGAAGAGCCGACCCCGATCCAGCAGCAGGCGATTCCCGCGCTCCTCGAGGGACGCGACGTCCTCGGCCAGGCAGCGACCGGCACCGGCAAGACCGCGGCGTTCGCGCTGCCGATGATCGAGCGGCTCTCCGCCACCGATCGCCCGCGCGGCAGCATCAGCGCGCTCGTCCTCGTCCCGACGCGCGAGCTGGCGATGCAGGTCGCCGAAGCGGCGCACAAGTACGGCCGCTCGCGCGGCGTCTC
>JAICUE010000145.1 GCA_025936015.1 Gemmatimonadaceae bacterium | reverse complement strand
TGAACGCGGAACGTTGGTCGTTCAACGACATGATCGCGAAGTTCGGCAAGCCGGTGGACCGGACCGAGTGGGACATGACGCCGCAGACGTACAACGCGTACTACAACCCGTCGAACAACGAGATCGTGCTGCCGGCGGCGATCTTCGCGATTCCCGGTGTGAAGGATGAGCAGATCGACGATGCGGTTGCGTACGGCTACGCCGCGGCGAGCACGATCGGCCACGAGATGACCCATGGCTTCGACGATGAAGGCCGGCAGTTCGACGCGGCCGGGAACCTGAAGGATTGGTGGACACCCGAGGACGCGAGGAAGTTCGCCGCGCGCGCGGAGGTGCTGCGCAAGCAGTTCGACGCATACGAGCCGCTCCCCGGGATGCACATCAACGGAAAGGCGGGGCTCGGCGAGAACATCGCCGACTACGGCGGAATCCTCCTCGGGCTCGACGCGTTCAAGAAGACGAAGCAATACAAGGAGGGGAAGCCGATCGGCGGACTGACGCCGTTGCAGCGCTACTTCCTTGGCTATGCAATCGGTTGGCTCACCCAGCAGCGTGAGGCATCGCTGCGCTCGGCGCTGCTGAGCGACGTGCACTCGCCGGCGAAGTGGCGCGTGCTCGGGCCGTTGTCGAACGTGCCGGAGTTCTACGAAGCGTTCAACGTGAAGCCGGGGCAGGCGATGTGGCGTCCGCCCGAGCAGCGCGTGCACATCTGGTAGCCCGCAACGGGTGGCGAGGGCGAGGGTCAGGCGATACGATGCACGCCTGACCTTCGCCACCGCTCATGATCGCACTCGCCGCGCTCCTCCTCGCCGTCCAGCAGCAGCCCGACACCTTCGTAACCGCGCCGTCAGGGCGCCCGCCGTCGACCGCGCACCAGCGCGTGAACTATACCATAACGGCGCGGCTCGATGAGCAGGCGGGGAAGCTCGTCGCCCAGGGGCGGATGGATTACGTGAACCTCTCGCGCGACACGCTGCGCGAGATGTACGTGCACCAGTATCTCAACGCGTTCCGGCCGGGGTCGAAGTGGAGCGCGGTCGATGCGCGCGAGGGGCGCGTCCGCTTCCAGAACCTGAAGGATCCCGACTACGGCTACGAGCGGTTCACCAGGCCGGTCGAGGTGAATGGCGCGCCGGTGCAGGTCGATTATCCGGGCGCGCCGGACAGCACGATCGCGCACTTCATGCTCCCGCGGCCGCTCGCTCCCGGCGACAGCCTGACCGTCTCGTTCGCCTGGGATGCGCGGGCGTCGACGGTGCCGCGCCGTCAGGCACATCGCGGGCGGAGCTGGGACTTCTCGCAGTGGTATCCGAAGGTCGCGGTGTACGACAATGGCGGCTGGGAGCCGTACGCGCTGCGTCCCGCGGGTGAGTTTTACGGCGAGTTCGGGACGTTCGACGTCACCCTGATACTGCGCGACGACCAGGTCGTCGCCGGGACGGGGCTCGTCGTCGCCGGTGATCCGGGTTGGGAGCGAGTGAAGCAGTGGGGTGAGGTCTATCACCCATCGCTCGCACCCTACCACGTACCCGCCCAGCCGACGCCGGCGTCAGGCGCGGGCGAGCGGGCGGTTCGCTTCTACGCCGAACACATTCACGAGTTCGCCTGGACGACATCGCCGGACTACCGGTACGAGGGCTCGACGTACGTCCGTGCCCGCGACGAAGTCCCGCCGCCTGACGGCGTGACGACCTGGGACACGGTCGCGGTGAACGTGCTCTATCGACCCGGCGACGAAGCGTCGTGGGGAAAGGGTGGCGCCGTCACGCGGACGAAGATCGCGCTCGACTGGCTCGAGCACGTCTATGGACCGTACGCCTATCCGATGATCGGGAACGTGCATCGCATCGATGGCGGCGGCACCGAGTTCCCGATGATGATGATGAACGGCGGCTCGCAGCAGGGGCTGATCCTCCACGAGGGTGGCCACATCTTCACCTTCGGGATCCTCGCCAACAACGAATGGCGCTCGGGGTGGATGGACGAAGGGCTGACCTCGTACCAGACCGCCTGGGCGGAGGGGATCACCCCGCAGGACCGCGCGCATCGCGGGGGACGCGACAGCGTGGTGGCGAAGCCGAAGGGCTATCGGCGGCACGCGCCGCGCCCGCAGGGAGCGGACGCGCTTCAACTGGCCCAGTACCAGCTCGACCTGATTGGCCGGGCGCAGCCGATCGGCACCCGATCGGACCTGTTCAACGAGTTCGGGATCTACAACCAGATGATCTACTCGCGCGCGCAGCTGATGTACGGCGCGCTGCGCGACGCGTTAGGCGACAGTGCCTTCACGGCGTTCATGCACCGGTATTACGCCGACTGGGCGCTCGGCCACGTCGACGAGCGAGCGATGCGGACGAGCGCGGAGGTGGCGTCAGGCGACTCGCTCGAATGGTTCTTCGACCAGTGGCTGCGGCACACCGGGGTCACCGACTACGCGCTGACGAAGGTATCGACGAAGCGCCAGGCCGACGGGAGCTGGCTGACGCGCGGGCGTGTGAAGAAGCGCGGCGCGTACCGCGAGCCGCCGCCGTTAGGCGTGCTGACCGACAGCGGGTGGACGGTCGCGCGCGGCGCGGCGAACGAGGACGATCAGTGGATCGAGGTACGCACGAGCGGGAAGCCGAGGGCGGTGAAGCTCGACCCGCTGCGCACGACGGAAGACTGGGACCGGCGGAACGACGTCGTGCCAAGCCTGAATCCGTTCCGGCCGTCGGAAGAGCAGATCGTGAAGACGGCCTTCGACTGGCCGTTCCTCGATCAGCTCAGCCGCGACAAGGTGATCGATGCGATCACGCCGATCGCCTGGTACTCGAGGCCGAACAAGCTGGTGGCCGGGCTGCGCGGACGAAGCAACTATCAGGGGCTCGTCGATCGCGATGAGCTCGGGATCGTCGTCAATCGCGAGGCGCCGGGCAAGCGCAGCGACACCGGGCTCTCGCCGCGGCTGCAGGCGTGGTGGATTCACGAGAACCCGACGCTCCCGTGGCGGGATCGCCCGCTGATCGGGCTGCGGACCGCGGCGTGGACCTTCGACGGCGCTGCCGGAGCGGACGTCTCGTACAGCTGGGACGCGAGCCCGTACCTGTACAATCGAACGCGAACCACCACGCGAACCTTGGGGGTCAGCTTCACTGCGCCCCGCGGCTTCGGCTACCTGCCGGATCGGTGGGCGCCCGCCCGCGTCGGCGAGCTGCGCGTCGAGCAGACGACACGGTTCTGGCAGCTGGCGTGGAAACCGCTGCTGACCGTGAACGTCGCCGGCGGGGCGATGCGCACGACGTATGGATCGTTTCGCGAGGCGGGCGGCTACGCGCGCGGCGAGCTCTCGATCGCTGGCGCACACGCGTTCGGGCGCGACAGTGCGGGTGTCTTTTCGCTCCGGGGCTACGCCGGGGGCTCGACCGACCGCACGCCGTACCAGCGGAAGATCTTCGCCTCGGCGCGCGACCCGTACCAGACGCTGTTCAACCACTTCGTCCGTCCCGAGGGGGGCGTCCTCACCCGCGAGATCATCCCGACCGTGCCGTTAGGCGGTGCCGGCATGCGCGGGTTCGACCCGGCGGTTTCCGTCGCCTCGCACATCTTCGCGCTCAATGCCGAGCAGGGCGTTCGGCTCGCCGCCATGGCGCGCGGCCAGCGCCCGCTTGGGTTGTGGGGAACGCTGTTCGCCGATGCGGGAGCGACGCAATCCCGCCGACTCGGCGACGGCGGCGCGGGGCTGTTACTGCGCGGCTGGGTATTCGATCGCGATGTCCGCGTCCGGATCGACCTGCCGTTCTACATCAGCGATCCGCTCTACGCAGGAGGACGGTACAGCGCGTTCGGCAGCCACTGGGACACCTCGCGGGCGGACGACAAAGTCCGCTTCGATCGCGTCCAGCTGACGTTAGGCAGCTTCTGGTGACCGCGTCGTCGCGGCCCCCGCTGCCTAACGGTTGTGGCCGGCGCCGCGATCGGCGACGAGGATGTTGATCACCATCGCCAGCCCGATCACCCCGGCGATGATGAACCCGGCGGTGCCAAGGCCGCGCCAGTAGGGAAGCAGCATCCCGCTGGCGATCAGCAGGCCGGTGAGCACCAGCCCGGTGAAGATCCGGTTGGCGACCTTCTGCAGGCTCCGCGTCAGGGCGCCGAGCTGCGGCGAGTCGACCGACATGCTCAACTCGTTCGCGGCGAGCTTCGCCGTGAACTGGTCGAGCCGGTGCGGCAGCGCCGAGACGAGCTCGTTCATCTGGCTCGCGGTGCGGAAGACGCGGCGCCAGGACATCTCCTCCTGCGCTCGTTCGTTGGCGATGCGCGTCCCGTACTCGCGGATCGCCTCGATCGGGCTGTACGTCGGATCGAGCGCGGCGCTGACCGCGTCGAGGTTGAAGAGCGCCTTGGCGAGAAGCGTCAGCTCGGCGGGGAGGCGGAGGCCCTGGGTGTACGAGATGTTGATCACCTCGTACAGCACGCGCCCGAGCTTCACTTCACCGATCGACAGGTCGTAGTTCTGGGCGACGAGGTTGGCGATCTCGCGGATGTAGCTCTGGCGGTCGAAGTCCTCGAGGGTGACACCCATCTCGATCATCGTCTCGCCGACACCGTGACCGCGGTTGTCGGCGAGGTCGAGCAGCAGGCTGACGATTCGATCGCGCACCGGGCCGGCGAGATGCGCCGTCATCCCGAAGTCGATGAGCGCGAGCTTCGGCTCGTCGGCGGCGGGCATCTCGATGACGGGGGCGCTCACCGCCTCGGCCTGCGCGGTCTGCTCGAGCTTCGAGAGGGGAGTGAGCGCCTCGCGCTGGGAGCCGCGGCGATTGCTGGCGGCGACTTCGGCGGGGGTGCGCGGATTGTCGCGTCCAGGCATCACGACGAAGACGTTGCCCGGATGCGGATCGGCGTGGAAATGCCCGTCGATCGCGATCTGCTTGAGGTACGCCTTGGCGAATTCGTCCGCGACTTTGGTGAAGTCGTACTCGACGCGGGCGATGTGCGGCACGGCGTCGATCTTGATGCCGCGAATGCGCTCCATCGTCAGCACGCGCTGCGAGGTGTAGCCCTCGATGACGCGCGGCACGAGCAATCGCGGAAACTCGGCGAGCGCGCGGCGGAAATTCGCCGCGTTGCGAGCCTCGATGCGGTAATCCAGCTCGTCGGAGAGTGCGCGCTCCAGCTGCTGGATGACGCCGACCATGTCGATCTTGCGACCGGCTTCGGTGTGCGAGGTGAGGAACGCCGCCACCTCGCGGAAGAAGGCCACGTCGTCGATGAGCTGCTCGCGGATGTCCGGTCGCTGGATCTTGACGACGACGTCGCGGCCATCGCGCAGCGTCGCGGCATGTACCTGCCCGAGGCTCGCCGTACCGATCGGTTCCTGATCGAAGGACGCGAACAGCTTGCTGATTCGCGCGCCGAATTCCTCCTGCAATGTCTTCTCGACGTCCTCGAAGTCGATCGGGCCGACGTCGTCCTGCAGGCGATCGAGCTCGCGGACGAAGGGTTCCGGGAGGAGATCGGGGCGGGTCGAGAGTACCTGACCGAGCTTGATGTATGCCGGTCCGAGCTCGACGAGCCGCTTGCGGAACGCCCGTGCGCGCTCGGCGATCTCCCCATCGAGCGGGCCCGGTTCGGCCGAGTCGGGGGAGAGCGCGATGAGGCCCTGCTGCTTCGCGAAATCGGAGAGGCCGTACCGTGTGAACAGGCCGACCATCGCCGCGAGGCGTGGGATGTAACGCGGTGCGAGGAGCATGCGCACCGTCGAGGCAGGAGCCATGCCGAACGCGATGACGGGCTGCCGCGCTCGGTGCGGATCGTGCATCTTCCCGGCGCGCCGCAGCCGCGGTTGCGGGCGAACCGATTCCGACCGAAGAATGGAGAACATGAGCGGACCGACCGACGTGACCACGGTTCCGAAGCCGTGGGGACACGAGACGATATGGGCGAAGACCGACCGTTATGTCGGGAAGATTCTGCACGTGAAGGCGGGACACGCGCTCTCGGTGCAGTACCACAACAAGAAGGACGAGACGGTCTACCTGCTGTCGGGTGAGCTGATCTACTGGGTGAAGCTGCCGGGAAGCGAGGAGCTCAAGGACATGAAGCTCAAGGTGGGCGACGCCTTCCGGATCACGCCGGGGACGGTGCATTACATGGAAGCGGTGACCGATTGCGACGTACTCGAGGCTTCCACGCCGGAGCTCGACGACGTCGTGCGACTCAAGGATCGCTACGGGCGCGAGGGGACGAGCAAAGCATGAAGGTGATCATTCCGCTGGCCGGGAAGGGGACGCGCCTCCGGCCACACACGCACGTCACGCCGAAGCCGATGCTGAAGATCGCCGGCAAGCCGGTGATGGATTACATCCTCGATGACCTGAAGGAGCTCGGCGGCATCGACCAGATCATCTACATCACCGGCCACCTCAAGGAGAAGGTCGAGGCGCACGTGCGCGAGAAGTACAGCTTCGACTCGGTGTTCGTCGAACAGCGGGTGCAGGACGGGACGGCGGGCGCGGTGCAGCTGGCGAAGCCCTTCGTCGACGAGCCGGTGCTGATCATCTTCGTCGACACGATCTTCGACGCCGACCTGTCCGTGATAAAAACCCTGGATGTAGACG
>JAICUE010000384.1 GCA_025936015.1 Gemmatimonadaceae bacterium | reverse complement strand
CGGTCGGCGCTGGCGAGCATCGCGGGCGGGACGCGCGTCGACAGCTGCTCGTGGATGATCTGTCCCGCCGGCCGGCCGGCGCCGGCGATCGAGACGAAGGCGTCAGCGTGTGCCTCGCGCGCCGCGATCATCCCGATGAGCGAACCTTCGCTGTGCCCGACCACCGATACCGTCGTGAAGCGTGAATCGGTGCGCAGCTTGGTCAGCCAGGCGACTGCGTCAGCGACGAAGTCATCGAAGCGCAGCTCGTGCTCGCTCGCCGGCATCGCCCCCTTGCTGCCGCCGACGCCACGCTTGTCGTAGCGCACACTGGCGATCCCCTTTGCCGCCAGTCCCTCGGCGAGATACTTCAAGCTGTTGTTCGCGCCCGGCAGCAGTGGCGAGTTCCCATCGCGATCGGTCGGGCCGGAGCCGGCGATGATCAGCACCACCGGGCAGGGACAGTGCGCCGGCAGCACGAGCGTGCCCGCGAGCGCGCCGGTGGGGGTCTGCACGCTGATGCTGTCGCCAGCGTCAGGCGCCGGCACCGTTGCCGAGAGCATCATCATCGCCAACGCAGTCACGATCATCGGGTGGCCATTGGTTGATCCTCCGCACCGTAGGTTATTGGGCCCGCGTGATCGCGCAAGCAAACTGGCAAAGCTGCGCCGCTGAACGGTCGGGCCCGGGTGAACAGCCGCAAACCGGCTCGAGGGTGCGGATCATGCCTGACGCTGCCGATGGATGCGGCACGTCAGCATCCGGCAGGCGTCACGCCTGCTCGACGGCATTCGCTGGATGCGACCCTGCCGGTAGTCCCACATCCCAACGGAGGCGATACACGTGGCAACCAGAGCGGAATCGGTCGGAACGTCGCGCTCGACGGGCGGCGGCGGGCTGTTCGCGATGCGGCTGTCGCACGGACGCGGTGTGAGCTGGGGGGCAGTGTTCGCGGGACTTCTCATGGGAAGCGCGGTGCAGATCATCCTCACGATGCTCGGTGTCGCGATCGGCCTCGGCGCGGCCGACGACTCGGCGAAGGGCGCGAGCATCGGCACGGGGATCTGGGCGGTGATCGCCGCGCTCATCGCCGCATGGCTCGGAGGACGCGTCGCCGGGATGACGGCGCGCGTGCGCGAGCGGGGCGACGGCGCATTTCACGGACTGCTGGCGTGGGCGCTGTCGACGATCATCGCCATCTGGCTGATCTCGGCCGGCGCCGGGAAGCTGATTGGTGGCGCAGCGAGCGTCGCGGGAAATGTCGCGGGTGGCGCCGCGTCGGGACTGAGCCAGGCGACAGCGACGCAGCCGAATTCGGTGCGCGGCAACGTCCAGGACATGTCGCAGAACGCGCAGCAGCCGCAGGTCCAAGCCAACGCTGACACGTTGAAGCAGCGCGCCGCCGAGGCGGCGGATACCGCGCGCAAGGTCGCGAAGAACGCGGCGTGGGTCGCGCTGATCGGGATGATCCTCACCGCCATCGCCTCCGCGTTCGGGGGCGCCAGCGGCGCGCGCGACGACAACGATGACGTCGTCGTGGTGCGGGATACGTCGCGACCGCTGGCCTGAACTGCATCCTTACCACAGACGACACAGTGGGCACGGAGAAGGGCTCGTAACAAAAGCTCGTGGCGCCGCGGCCGGAACAGTTTGGGCAAGCGGGTGAAGACCATCTCGCTCCGCTTGCCCCTTCGGCCGACGATCCGGGAAGCCAGCGGCTCAACGGAACAGATCAGGAATAGCCGCGGTCTTCCCGCTTTGGCGAACCGGCGTTCGCTGCCTGCTTGTCGCTTATCGCCGATCCCCCAAACAGCGCGCCCCGCCTGACGGTCGTCAGGCGGGGCGCGCGAGTCCGGATCGAGACTCAGAGACCGCCGTCGCTCATCAGGTTGCTCGAGAGACCGCCGGATGGGCGGTTCCAGGCGTCGCTGACGGCGGTGCGGGCTTCGTTCCACTCCATCTGCGAGGAGCCGCGGGCCTTGTCCCAGCCCTTCTGCAGGTCGCCGGCGACGGAATCGAAGTCCTTGTTGCCATGCTTCGCGCGCGACTCCCAGCCATAACGGTACGCCGGCTGGTAGTACTCGTAGCCGCGATCGGCCGTCGCATAGGGCCGCGTCGAATAGTTCTCGCGCCAGTAGGCATCCTCGATCGTCGGGTTGATCGCTTCCGCCGCGCCCTTGCCGGCGAGGCCACCGGCGACCGCGCCGATCGCGCCGCCAACCAGCGCGCCGACTGGACCACCGACCGCGCCGATCGCCGCGCCAGCTGCCGCGCCACCCGCCGCGCCGACACCGGTGCCAACCGGATGCGCGCCCGGCGCGCCGCTGATCGGGTCGCGGTTCGCGTCGCCCTCACGCAGGTCGTCCGTGGTCGCTCCGGTGGTCGCCGCGTTCGCGCTGCGGCTGCTCACACTGTCCGTGTTGATCGGATCGATGTTGTCGTTGTTCAGGCTGTCCATGCGCTGCTCCTCCGCAGTGGTGTGTCCGTCGATGACTCGTGGCACTTCCTAAGGCAGCGAGCGTGCCAAGGGTGAGTCCGCAATGCGCGCCACCAACTCCGCGGGTCCCGCATAGATCGCGGCCGCGCCGACGAGTTGTTCGTCCCCCCACCCGCCTGACCGGAACGCGATCGTCCTGACGCCGGCTTTCGCCGCGGCGGCGACGTCGTATGGGGTGTCGCCGATCATGATCGCTTCGCCGGCGGCGGTGTGTGCCTTCGCCAGCGCGGCGATGATGATGTTCGGGTCGGGCTTCGAATTTCCCTTCGCGTCGTCGCTCGTCGTCTCGCGCGTAATGAGGTCGGCGACGCCGGCGCGATCGAGCAGCACCTCGAGCTCCTCTTCATTCGCCGAGGTGGCGATGACGCGCTTGAGTCCCCGGTCGCGAATCGCCTCGAGGAGCTCGCGCGTTCCGGCAAAGGGCCGAATCGTCGGCGCGTACGCGGTGAGAAAGTGATTGGTTCGTTCCTTCGACAGCGCCTTTCCCTGCGCCGAATCTGCCTCCACCCCGATCACCGTCGGGAGCAGCTTGTCGCCGCCCATCCCGATCAGCGGCTGGATCTGCTGCCAGGTGATCTCCGACCAGCCATGGTCGCGGAGGATGTCGGCCCAGGCGCGGGCGTGTGCCTCGTTGCTGTCGATCAGCGTTCCATCGACGTCGAGGAGGACCGCGCTCAACGGCGTCTGGCCGGTACCCGTCAGGCCTGACGCTGCGATGCCCCCGGCCATCAGTCGCGGCGGCGGCCGCGGCGCTCGAGCACGACTTCGTCGGCGACGATCATGTAGCGGATGATCCGCTCCTCGACCTCGGGATAGCGGGCGATCCGGTCGCGATAGCGGTCGTTCGAGACGATCGAGGCGCCGAGCTCGCGGGCAAAGGAAAGGATGAAATAGTCGGCGTCCGTG
>JAICUE010000380.1 GCA_025936015.1 Gemmatimonadaceae bacterium | reverse complement strand
GACTCGACGATGACGAGCGACGTCGAGCCGGGTGGGGCGCCAACGTCGCCATATTCGGTGACCGCGGGCTTGCGACCGCGCTTGCCGACGGCCGCGGGCCCTTCGCGGACCGCGGCAACGGCTCCGCGCTTCGCCGCAGCCTTCGCCCCCGATGCCGCTCGGCGCGTGGTCTTCTTCGCGGCGCTCTTCGCGCCGCTCTTCTTCATTGCCATCTAGTGTACAGTCCTCCGTGAGCCGGGCGTGCCCGGTTCGTCGATCCCCGATGCTTCGAGGAGGGCCTTCAAGTCGTCGAGTGCGATGCTGCCGTCGAGCTGCGTCAGCGCGCGCTCGATCACATGCTCCAGCTCCGCGGGGTTCAGCGTCTCGCCCGAGAGGCGGAGCAGGTGCCCCCACGCATCCCTGGTGAAACGTCCCCGCTCGTGCGGTCCGGGGATCCGGAAAGTCCGCCCGTCGCGCTCGTTCATCTGTTGCGGTGGCGCCGGCTTGGTGTTGCCGCCGTCGCCGACTCGATCATCACCTACATCCATTCATCACACCTAGGCGGCGCCAGCGCGCCGGACAAGTTCAGTCACCGCTTCAATTACCTGCGCCGCGCTCAGGCGTTCCGTATCCACCGAATCGTCGGACGCCTCGTACGCGTTCTTCCGCGCTTCATATAAACGTCTGAGCTCTCCCAATGGGTCCGGGCGAACGAGCAGCGGGCGGGTCGAACGCTGGGGACCGAGACGCTTGATCGCCGTCTCGAGCCGGACACGAAGGTAGATGAAGCGCGCCGGTGGACGCAAAAGCAAAACATTTTCGGGGGAGGCAATCCATCCCCCGCCGGGTGACAGGATCATCCCGCCAACGTCCTTGAGCTCCTCGGTCAGCGCCCGCTCGAGCTGCCGGAACGCATACTCGCCGCGCTCCCCGAAGATCTGGGTAACGGGCATGCCCTCGCGCCGCTCGATCTCCCGATCGAGGTCGAGGAATGGCCTGCCGAGGGCTGTCGCCACGCCCTCCCCCACCGTCGTCTTCCCCGAGCCTGGCAGCCCGACGAGAACGACGTGGGGGCGGCCGGCGTCAATCGGCGAGACGGGCTGCGACGTGCGAAACGTAGCCATCGTAGTTCCGCCTCGCTTCGTTGAGTGAGTCGCCGCCGAACTTCTCCATGAACGCGTCGGCTAATACGATGGCGAGCATCGCTTCCGCAATGACCCCCATCGCTGGCGCAGCGGTCACGTCGCTGCGCTCCGCTGTCGCCGCCGCGGGGCCGCCGGTGGCGAGATCCACCGTCTGGAGGGGGCGCATCAAGGTGCTGATCGGCTTCATCGCCACGCGGACGACCAGCGGCTCGCCGGTGGTCATCCCGCCCTCGAGACCGCCCGCGCGATTTGTGCGGCGCCTCACGTTGCCAGCGAGCGGCCGATCGCGCTCGCGATCGATCTCGTCGTGGACTTCGGCGCCGGTTCGCCGCGCCGCCTCGAAGCCGATCCCGATCTCCACGCCCTTCACCGCGGGAATCGACATCATCGCCGCACCAATGCGACCGTCAAGCTTCCTGTCCCAGGAGACGTGCGATCCGAGACCGACGGGAAGCCCATCAGCGACCACTTCGCAGATGCCGCCTAACGTGTTGCCCTCGCGCTTCACCACGTCGATTCGCGCGACCATCGCCCGCTCGGCGGCGGGGTCGAGGGTGCGAAGCTGCGAGCTGTCTGCAGCGGCGTTGATGTCAGCCGGCATCGGCTCGGGACGAGTGGCGTCGATCCCGCCGAGGTGGGTGAGGTGGCTGCCGATGCGAACGCCGAACTCCGCGAGGAAGCGGCGACACACCGCGCCAGCGGCGACGCGGGCGGTGGTCTCGCGCGCGGAGGCACGCTCGAGGATGTCGCGGGCGTCGGTGCGATCGTACTTGAGGACGCCGGCGAGATCGGCGTGCCCGGGACGCACGCGGGTGACCGCGCGGCGCCTCGGATCGGGGTCCCCCGCGTGCGGCGCGGGGTCCATGATCTCGCTCCAGTTCTTCCAGTCGCGATTGCGGACCATCATCGCGATCGGGCTGCCTAACGTTTCGCCGGCGCGGACGCCGGCGAGCAGCTCGACGGTATCGCGCTCGATCTGCATCCGGCGTCCGCGGCCATAGCCCTGCTGGCGCCGCGCCAGCTGTTCGTCGACATCGGCCGCAGCCAGCGGGATCCCGGCCGGCATCCCCTCGAGGATGCAGACGAGCGCCTGGCCATGGGATTCTCCTGCGGTCGTGAAGCGGATCATATGTCGGTCAAAGACGCGAGCCCGGCACAGGGCCGGGCTCGCGGGACGTGCTCGATTGATGACAGCTTCTACGGCAGCTGTACGAGATCCTCGCGTCGTACATCAATCACCACCAGACCCTCCGGAGTCAAGCCATAAAGCTTGAGCACGACGTCGGAGCTCGGATTGAAGACGTGCCAGGCGCGCAGCGCGCCGTACAGGTTGTTGCGGATCGGCAGGTTCTGCCGCAGACGGAAGTGGTAGGAGTCCACCACCTGGATCGTCGTGTCGGACGAGGCGACGAATGCCTCGCTGACGCTGTCCGCCGCGAACTTGGAGTCGTTGTCCGGGTGGAACGCGATGCCCGCGCCGTTGCTGTAGGTCGAGTACTTGCCCTGCAGCCGCAGCGCGCTGTCGGCGAAGAACGTCTCCGAGCCGTGAATCGCGATGAAGTCGCTCTTCGAGTTGACCGCGACTCCGAAGATCGCGTCGGACGCGTTGTTGACGAGATCGCGCGTCTGAATCGGCTTCGAGTAGATCGCCTGATTGTACGCCATGCCGAGGGTGTCCATCACTGTCACGACGCGCCCGGGACGGCCGCTCGTCGCACCCTCGCCGAAGACGATCCGGCGCCCATCAGCACCCGAGGCGACGAAGTTCGTATCGGGCAGCGCGAGGCTGGCGACGTCGATGTTCGGCACGAGCTCGACGTCCACCGGGTACGGCGCGAGGTCGGCCATCGCGTCCTCGGCGAGCACGTGGAGTGCACTGCAGTGGTTCGTGCCGGTCGTGACTTCCTTGTCGCACACCTGGATCTCGTCGCTCACGCCGCTGGCCAGCGACTTGTAGACGAAGACGCTGTCCGCGTTGAAGAACGTGTATTTCTGCGGCAACGCGCTCGCGTACTGCCACACCTGGCGCGTGCGCGGGGTGCCTAACGGGTCGTCGATCCGGCGCAGCGTACCAGCCGGGGCGGCGGAGGTGGGACGGGTCGAGAAGTACAGGTTGCCGTTCGCCGACTGCGCGATGTACTGCGGACGGTCGGAGTACGTGATTACCGACACCGCCGAGTACTTGAGCACACCGGTGCTCAGGTCCTGGCTCCACGAGACGTCGTAGACCGCGGTGCTCGGCGTCTGGACACGCTGGCCGCGGAGGTCGGAGAGCGTGTTCAG
>JAICUE010000325.1 GCA_025936015.1 Gemmatimonadaceae bacterium | reverse complement strand
ACGCGCACGATGGAAATGGTCGCGACGTCGAAGTTGAAGCGCGCGACCGACCGTGTCGCGGCGGCGCGTCCGTACGCGACGGCGATCGCCGAAACGATCGCCAGCCTCTACTCCTCCGAACTCGCCGAGCGTTTTCCACTCCTTCGCCAACCGGCAAAGGCGCGGCGCGCGGCGATCCTCCTCCTGACATCGAACCGCGGCCTCGCCGGCGCGTTCAACGCGAACCTGCTGAAGGAAGCTCGTCATACGATCGCGGGTCTCGAGCGCGATGGTACGGAGATCGAGCTGCACGTCGTCGGCCGAAAGGGGATCGGCTTTTTCCGTTACCTCGGTCGAGAGCTGGCGACCAGCCGCACGGATATCACCGATCGTCCATCGGCGCAGGATGCAACGTCGCTGATCGACGCAGTGATGGACGGGTTCATCAATGGATCACTCGACGCGGTCTACGTGATCAGCTCGCGTTTCAATTCGGTGCTCTCGACGCCGCCGCAGACGGAGCGTGTGTTGCCGGTGACGCCGCCAGCGCAGAAGGGCGCGCGGCGCGACTACCTCTTGTACCCGTCCGCCGAACGCCTGCTTACCGAATTGCTGCCGCTGTACGTTCGCAACACCGTCTACCGTGCGCTCGTCGAGAACGAAGCGAGCTTCCAGAGCGCGCAGCGTACCGCGATGAAGAACGCGACGGACAACGCGGGCGACATCCTGACGAACCTTCGCCGCACGTACAACCGCGCCAGGCAGGCGCAGATCACGCAGGAAATCGCCGAGATCGTCGGCGGCGCCGCGGCGCTCGAATAGACGTACCGCAACAGACTCTCACCGAGTTATCGATATGGCTACCATCGCTGCACCAGAAACACACGTCGGCAAGATCATCCAGGTCATCGGCCCGGTGCTCGACGTCGAAGTCGAGTCGGAGCATCTGCCCGAGATCTACAACGCGCTCGAGATCCGCGCGAAGTCCGCAGCGGGCGAGCAGCTGCGCGTCGTGGTCGAAGTGCAGCAGCACATCGGCCGGAACCAGGTTCGCGCCGTCGCGATGTCTTCGACGGACGGCGTCGAGCGCGGGATGGAGGTCATCGACACTGGCGCACCGATCACGGTGCCGGTCGGTGAGGCGGCACTCGGCCGCATCCTCAACGTGCTCGGCGACCCGATCGACAACGGCGTGCCGATCCCGGCGGATGCCGAGCGCTGGCCGATCCATCGGAAGCGTCCGGACTTCGTCAATCTCGAGCCGAAGACCGAGATCTTCGAGACCGGCATCAAGGTCGTCGACCTGATCGCGCCGTTCGTGAAGGGTGGCAAGATCGGCCTCTTCGGCGGCGCCGGCGTCGGCAAGACCGTCGTCATTCAGGAGCTGATCAACAACGTCGCGACCGGCCACGGCGGCCGCTCGGTGTTCTGCGGTGTCGGCGAGCGGACGCGCGAGGGGAACGACCTGTACCTCGAGTTCAAGGAAGCCAACATCCTCGACAAGGTCGCGCTGATCTATGGCCAGATGAACGAGCCGCCGGGAGCGCGCCTCCGCGTCGGACTGTCAGGCCTAACGGTTGCCGAGTACTTCCGCGACCAGGAAAACGCGGACGTGCTGGTGTTCATCGACAACATCTTCCGTTTCACGCAGGCCGGCTCGGAAGTGTCGGCACTGCTCGGCCGCATGCCGAGCGCGGTCGGTTACCAGCCGACGCTGGCGACGGAGATGGGCGACTTGCAGGAGCGCATCACCTCGACGAAGAACGGGTCGATCACGTCGGTGCAGGCCATTTACGTCCCGGCCGACGACATCACCGACCCGGCGCCGGCGACGGCGTTCGCGCACCTCGACGCCACGGTCGTGCTTTCGCGTGCGATCACCGAGCTGGGAATCTATCCAGCCGTCGATCCACTCGCGTCGAGCAGCCGCATCCTCGATCCGCAGTTCGTCGGGGAGCGGCATTACAAGGCGGCGACGAGCGTTCAGCGGATTCTGCAGCGCTACAAGGAGCTGCAGGACATCATCGCCATCCTCGGCATGGACGAGCTCTCCGAAGACGATAAGAAGATCGTTGGTCGCGCGCGTCGTCTGCAGCGGTTCATGTCGCAGCCGTTCAAGGTCGCCGAGCAATTCACGGGTATTCCCGGCAAGTACGTGAAGCTCGAGGAAACCATCTCGTCGTTCGAGCGGCTCGTTGCCGGTGAGTTCGACCAGCTGCCCGAGCAGGCCTTCTTCATGGCGGGCGGCATCGAGGACGTCGTCGCGAACGCCGAGCGGATGGCAAAGGCGTAGCCGATGCTCACCGTGTCGGTGGTGTCTCCGGAGAAGACGTTGTTCGAGGGCGAAGCCGATTCACTCGTCGCGCCCGCGTTCGACGGCGACGTGGGCATCCTTCCGATGCACGCGCCGATGCTCACTCTTCTCGGCTCCGGCGAATTGACTTTGCACGCGGCGGGCGGCGATCGGCGATTCGCGATCTTCGGCGGTTTCCTCGAGGTGGCCGATGATCGCGTGCGGATCGTAACCGAGCGCGCCGAGACCAAGTAAGGGCGCGATGGGGTGAGAACGGGCCGAAGCGGATGCTTCGGCCCGTTTTGTGTTGATGGGGCAAGCGTGCCGGCATCGGTGCGGTGGTTGCAATACCGGGTGCGATCGCCGATCTCTCTCCAGAACGACACCAATATCATGCGACAGAAAATTCTGGTCGTCCTCGCGATCGTCGCGGGAGCGACGGGCGGAGTCTCCTCGACGTGCAGCGCACAGATGCCCGCCACCCCCGTTCTTCAGAACGCGTGGGCCAATGCGGGGATTACCATTGCGGCAGACTATGGGAAAGCACGAGACGCGTCCGCGTTCGCAGGCGCACTGGCCTGGGCACCGACGCAGTCACGCTTTCAACTGAGCGCCGGAGCGGGAGTCGTCAGGGCGGACTCCGGCGGATCGGGAGCTGGATATGGCGCTCGACTCTCGATTCCACTGCTGAGTTTCGCGTCCGGAAACCTGGGGACAGCGATATTCGGCGGCGTTGGCGTCACGTCGAGCGGCGGCGTCACGAATTCGAACTTCCCGGTCGGCGTCGCGGTCGGATTCCGGCACGCGCTCGGTGCGACGCGCGGAGTCAGCGTCTATGTCGCGCCGTTCTACGCGATCTCGAGGATCAACGGCGATTCGTCGAGCAAGGTCACTGGGCGTGCGTTCCGTGCTTCCGTCGGGCTCGATCTGACACTTGCGCGGCAGATCGGGGTCACGGTTGGTTACGAGGCTGGCGCCAACGCGAAAGAAGGAACGCCTGGGCCGAACGGTGGGGTGTTCGGCGTTGGTGTGTCGTACGCTCTGCATCGGCAATGACTACGCCGAGTTCTCGGAGGCGAGCAAGCTTCATGGGGCAAGCTTCTTGCGCCTTGCGATTGCTTTCCCCTGCCGAACGGATGTGCTGATGGATACGCTTCCTCCGATCCTCGTGGTGGATGACAACCACGACAACGCCGAAATCATCCGTCAATATCTCGAAGTTCGGGGATACCCGATCACTGTCGCGTACAGCGGTGACGAAGCGCTCGCTGTTTTCGAGCAGGTCAAGCCGGCTCTCGTTCTGCTCGACGTGATGATGCCTGGTCGCGACGGGTGGGAAACCTGCCGGTTGATGAAGCAGCACCCGACGCTTGGGCGAAAAGTGCGCATCGTGATGGTCACCGCGCTGGACGAGTGGTCGGACAAGCGTGAGGCGCTGCAGACTGGCGCCGACGACTACGTGGAGAAGCCGTTTGACCTGCCGAAGCTCGCGACGACGGTTCAGCGCAACCTCGCAATGCTGTCGGCTGCGTCCTAGCGGTACGCCGCGCCTGTGAATCAGAGCACTCTCCTCACCGACAGCGGCGATCCGCATGTCACCGACGCAGTCGCGCAGCTCGATGCGTGGCGCGCGGTGGTCGTCCCTTCGCAGGATGTTGCCCGGGCGATTGGGCACGAGAAGGGACTTCGTGCGGTCTACGTGACGGCCGAAAGCCCGCCGACGCTGCGGGAAATCGTCGAGTGCGCACACGCGAAAGGATT
>JAICUE010000197.1 GCA_025936015.1 Gemmatimonadaceae bacterium | reverse complement strand
GCACTGTCGGTGTTCCCCGCGTCGGCCGCGCCCTGCTCTGCCGCCGGCGGCGCGATGCGCGGAAGCTCGACGGTGAACGTCGCGCCGGCGCCCGGCGTCGACGTGACGTCGATCCGGCCACCATGCTCGCGGACGATGCCGTCGGAGATCGAGAGCCCGAGTCCCGTCCCCTTTCCGACCGCCTTCGTCGTGAAAAAGGGAGTGAACACCTTATCGATCGACCGCTCGTCGATTCCCGGGCCGCTGTCGCTGACGCGAAGCACGAGCGTCTCGCCGTCGAGCAGCGTCTCGAAGCTGATCTTTCGCTCGCCCGACCATTCCTCCATCGCCTGCTCGGCGTTGGTGAGGAGGTTGAGCACGACCTGCTGCAGCTGGAAGGGATCGGCCCAGGTCTGCGGCAGCGATTCGTCGAGGTCGAGCGCGAGCTCGACCCGCGCGACGCGCAGCGCATAACGGCGCAGCTCGACGGTGTCGATGACGATCTGGTTGAGGTCGGTCGCCTGACGCTCCGGCTGGTGGCGCCGCGCGAAGCTGAGGAGGTTGCGCACGATCTTCGACGCGCGGCGCGCCTCGTGGTTGATGCTCTCGACCGCGCGCTGCCGCTCCTCGCTCGCTTCTCCCTGCGCCATCAGCAGCTGCGAGAAGGCGAGCAGACCGGCGAGCGGGTTGTTCAGCTCGTGGGCGACGCCGCTGACGAGCTGGCCGATGGCCGCCAGCTTTTCCTGCTGCAGCAGCTGCTCGATCAGCCGCTTCTCGTCGGTCACGTCGCGGACGATGCCTAACGCTCCGACGATCGCGCCGCGCTCGAGGATCGGCGCGGTGATCAGCGAGGTCGGGCGCGGCTCGCCATCGGCGCCGACGAAACGCACTTCCACGCGCGGCCGCTCGCCGGCGAGCGTCGACCGCAATGCGCCTTCCATCACCGCGCAGTCGCGCACGTCGCAGAGCTCGAGCGCGGAATGGCCGAGGAGCGTCGCCCGGTCGCGGCCGGTTGCTTCCTCGAGCGCCCGGTTCACCGAGGTGAAGCGGAGCTTCTCATCGAGGGTGAAGATCGCGTCGGCGGCCGATTCGACGAGTCGTTCGTAGCGTGCTTCCGACCGCTCGAGTGCTTCGGCGCGGGCGCGTTCCGCGGTGATGTCACGGGCGACGCCGAGCACGCCGAGCACCGCGCCGCCATGGCGGATCGGCGTGTTCGTCACCGAGACGAGCCGAACCTCGCCCGACGGAGTCACGAGGTGCGCGTCATAACGGCGCGACTCCCCGCTCAGGGCGAGTCGGAAGTTGTGCTTGACCTCGTCGACGTCCCCATCGCTGACGAGCGGCAGGGTGCTTCGCCCGAGCAGCTCCTCGCGCGAGCGGCCGCTCAGCTGGCAGGTGGCCTCGTTCGCCGAGGTGATCGCGCCGCGAACGTCGAGCGTGTAGATCGCATCGGATGCCGACTCCACCAGGTTGCGATAGCGCGCTTCCGACTGGCTCATCGCGTCGCGCGCCCGCCGCTCGGCGGTGACGTCGCGGAGCGACGCAACGGTCCCGGTGATCTTTTCGCCTTCGCGCAGCGGCGCGGTGCTGACCGAGACGTACCGACGCTCGCCGCCGGGCCGGACGACGACCGCGTCGTAGCGCTGCGGTTCCCCGGCGAAGCCGCGTTCCTCGTGCGCGCGCACCTGCTCGCGCAGTTCGGCCGCGATGGTGTCGGACACCCCGACGCCGATCAGCTGGTCACCGCGGCCGAAGAGCGCCTCGGCTGCCGGGTTCGCGAAGGCGATGCGCCGGTCGAGATCGGTGATGACGATCGCGTCGTTCGCCGTCTCGACGACCCGGCGATGCCGCTCGCCGAGGAGGGTGACTTCCTCGAACAACCGGGCGTTGACGACGGCGACCGCGACCTGCTCGGCGAGCCGGTGCAGGACTCGCGCATCGGCGTCGGTGAAGTCGTTCTCGCGGTTGATCACCGAGAGGATGCCTAACGGTCCCTGCTTGGTGTTGAGCGGCGCGATGATGCTCTTCTGCATCTTCGCCGCATCGATCGACGGGCCGTAGCCGCTCGGGTCGGCGGCGAGGTCGTTGGAGATGATCGTCTTCGCGGCGAGGAGGGCGCGCCCGCTCATGCTGCCCTCGATCGGGATGCGCATCCCGAGAATCGCCTTCGCCGCGCCTGACGCTTCCACGATCTCGAGGTCGGACCCCGAGCGCATCCCGATGCAGGCGCCTTCCGAGCGAAGCAGCGCGGTCGCATGACGAAGGATCAGCGGGAGCACCTGCGCGAGCCGGAGCGACTCACCGACCGCGCGGGCGACGTCGGCGACCGCTTCGCCGGCGCGCTGTTCGCGCTGCGACTCGGCGTAGTGGCGGGCGTTGATGATCGCGGTCGCGGTCTGGGCGGCCATCGTGTGCAGGACTTCCTCGTCCTCGGCACCGTATTGCCCCGGCTTCGCGGCGTAGACGGCGATGACGCCGAGCAGCTTCGCGCCGACGAGCATCGGGACGACGAGCAGCGAGCGGGCCGGGCCGCCGTCGCCGACCGTGTCGTCGGCGGAGGCGAGGGCGTTCTTGTTCGGGTCGTAGTCGCTGATGCGGACCGCGCGTCCGGTGCGCGCGACCTCCCCGATCGGGCCATGGCCTAACGGCGCCGGGTTGCGGGCGCGGCGGATCCCGCGGACCGAGCGGAACAGCGTCGTGACGAAGTTCTCCTCGACGTCGGGCGACGCGATCACGATCCCGTCGGAGGGAACGACACGTCCGATCTGCCGCGCCAGCTCGTGGACGATGTCGTCCTCGTTCAGCGAACGGGCGAGCATGACGCCGACCTCGTGCAGGCGGGCGAGGCGGTCGGCACGGCGGCGCGCGATCTCGACGAGCTCCGCCTGCTCGATCATGTACGCGACCTGCTGGCCGAACAGCTCGACGGTGCGGACGCGCGCCAGCGTCGGCCGGTGGCGATCGGTCGGATCGTCGAGCACGACCGTCGCGATGATGCGGCCGTCGCTGCCCTTCAGCGGCACGAGCAGCGCGTCGCGGGGATTCCATTGCGGATCGACGCTCGGCTCGAGCCGGCTGGCGAGTCCGCCGTGGAACTCGCGGGCGATCCATTCGTCGCTCGCGTCGAGGTAGAACGACTGCGACACGCGGAAGCGCTCGAGCGACGCGAGTCGCCGTTTCCAGACCAACCCCGACGCGGGGCGGTCGCGCAGCTCGCGCACTTCCTCCGGCGTCAACCCGACTGAGACGAGCTTCGTCTGGTCGAGGTTCTCGTTCCGCAAGGTGATGGCGACGCGGCCGAAGCCGATCTTCCGCATCGCGTTGACGATCACGTCGAGGCGCGCCTCGAGCGTGGTCTGCTGCTCGGCGTCGACGAGTGCTTCGTGGAGGAGGAAGAGATGGTCGCGATCGCGCGAGAGCTCGCGCAGCGCCTCCGCGGGCTCGCCGCGCGCGGATGCCGCCGTTCCGTCGGGACCGACTGGTGCGACGAGCGGCACCGTTGGCCGAGCGGGCGGTGCAGACGACGAGGAACCGCTGGAGGAAGGAAGGTCAGCCATGCATCCGTGAGCGCGCACCGCGCCGTGAGGCGCAGCGCGTGATCGTCATTTTTATCGACAGTGAGGCGAGCTACTTCTTGCGCGGAACCAGGAGTGTGGCCGCGTGCGGCTCGACGCGTGCCCCGAATGGAGTGGGCCCGATCAAGTCGCCATCAGCCTGCGCCTGGCAGGGAGGATCGGTCTCGATCCGGAAGACGGCGCCCGCGCGGAACAGCATGCACGGGTCGTTGCGGAAGTCCTTCCGCGACAGCCTCCAGAGGATCCGGACCGCGTCCGTCAGCCCTCCCGGACTAAAGACGCACAGGTCCAGCTTTCCGTCATCCTGACGGATTTCGGGACCGAGGGAGAGTCGATCGTTGAGCACTGCCCCGAAATTGGTCAGCATCACAGCGGCAGCATCGCGCTCTATGTGCTCACCGTCCACCGTCGCCCGGACGTGGATGTTGTCGCGGCGGAAGATGGCCCGCGCGGCTGCAAGGACGTACGCGCCGACCCCGATCCGCCGCTTGAGCCAGGGCGAGGTGTGCTCGATCATCTGGCTGTCGATCCCGACCCCGGCCGCGAAGGCGAAGCGGCGGCCGTCGTCGAGCAGCCCGAGGTCGATCCGCTGCCGCTCGCCGGCGAGGAGGGCGCGGACCGCGCGGCGCATCGCCAGCGGCGTGCCTAACGCGCGGGCGATCAGGTTGCCGGTGCCACCGGGGAGGATCGCCACCGGGGTCCCGCTGTTCGCCAGCGCGGCGACGACCTCCATCGCCGTGCCGTCCCCGCCTAACGTGAAGACGGCGTCGTAGCCGGCGGCACGTTCGCGGCAGATGTCGCCGGCGTGGCCCGGCCGCTCGGTCAACACCGGGGTGCACTCGACCCCCGCCTCGGCGAAGGCGCCAATCGCCGCCGCGCGGAGCTTCGCTCCCCGTCGCGACGCCGGGTTCGCGACGAGGAGCACCCGCTTCATCAGAAGGTCCAGCTCCGCGTGAGGTCGACGCCGACCTGCCGCCGCGGCTGGTTGCTCAGTTGCTGCGAGACACCGCTCGGGTTACAGAGCTTCACGCTCGCACTGGGCTCGTAGCCGGCTGACACGGCGAAGCCGTGAGCGAGTCGATGGTTGACCGTCACTCCGACCTGGTCCAGCGCGCTGGCGTTCGTCGTCTCGCCGCCGAACACGCAGAGCCCGGCGTCGAGCCCGATGAAGGTGCGTTCGTTGAGCTGCTTGCCGAGCGTGACCCGCGAGTTGAGAAGCTGGCTCCGGAAATCCTGGACGAAATCCGGCTGCTGGATCGCGCCCAGCGAGTTGGTCGCCCCCGCCTGCACGCTGAAGACGTCGATGACGGAGCCAAGTCGCGAATTCTGCAGCTGGTTGGCGGCGATTCCGCCAACCGATGCCGAGAACAATCCCGACCCGAGGCTCGAGTATCCGACGCTCCCGCTGCCGGTGAGCTCGAAGCTCGGCTTCCCGAATGCGAGATAGCTGACGAGATCCGTCTGCGAGATCTGCATTCCCTCGTCGCTGCTCAAGGACAGCTCCGGGCGCAGCAGCGTCCCGCGGATCGCGACGCGGATATGGACGTCCTGACCGTTCTCGGTGCGCACGGTATGCACCGCGCTGATGTCGAGCGCCGGATTCACCTCCGGCTCGCCGGCGAAGGTCAGCCGTCCGCTGGTCACGTCGAAGGTGCGCGAGATCGCCGGGCTCAGCTCGAGGCGATACTGCCCGCGGTTCGCGGTGAGCGTTCCCTGCAGCGCAAGCTGTTCCGGCGCGGTCTCGCCTAACGCTGCGATGGTCGGGTCGCGTCCCTTGGTGACGTTCACCTCGCCACCGAGCTGGATCGCCGCTTCCCTCGACCGGAGCCAGACCTCGGGGCCGATCACGAGGCGCACGTTCTGCAGCTGCAGCCCCTGCACCACCGAGGTCGGCGCGTCGCCGAGCAGGGCGCGATCGCGATCCCCGGCGGCGAGATCGGTCGCCACCGTGTCACTGATGTCGAGCACGCGCTGCTTCGTGACCTCGGGGATGTAGATCGTGCCCTTGTCGATGATCACGGTGCCGGTGAGCGTCGAGCTCTTCGTCGATCCGGCGAGATGGATTCCCGGCGACGAGATGCGAATGTCGCCGATCGTGCGCTT
>JAICUE010000205.1 GCA_025936015.1 Gemmatimonadaceae bacterium | reverse complement strand
GGCTACCCTTAGGGCCGCTTCGGGGTGTGGCGCAGCCTGGTAGCGCGCTCCGTTCGGGTCGGAGAGGCCCCCAGTTCAAATCTGGGCACCCCGATGAGGGGTCTGACCCTGCCAAAGGGTCAGACCCCGGATCTATGCCTTGAGCCTGACGCGCCGCCACGTCAGCGGCGCGAACCAGAGGCACGCTCCGAGCGCGCCGCCGATCGCCAGGATCGTCGTCGGCGCGACGACCGTCGCGATCGCGCCGGCCAGCACGTACCCGACCGGCGTGAGCCCGATCGAGCCGAAGAAGTCGATGCTCGACGCCCGCGAGAGCAGGCGCTCGGGGACGAGCTCGCTCATCAGCGTCGTCCAGGCGGAGATCCCGACGCCGATCCAGAGGCCGCGCCACGCGGCGGCGGCAAGAGCGACGGGGTACCACGGTGAGAGCGCGAGGGCGATGATCCCGACGTCGTTGATCCCGAACGCGGCGAAGCACACGATCACCCGGAAACGCGCCGGGTGCCATCTCGCCCACAGCAGCGACCCGACGACCATGCCGGCGGCCATCGCGCTGAAGATCGCGCCGTAGGAGCCGACACCTCGGTGGTAGTGGGCCTGCACGACCCGAGGCAAAAGCGCCGCGAACGGCGCCATCGCGAGCATCAGGATCACGGTCGCAGCCGCGATCCCCGTCCACATCCACGGCTCGCTCAGCACGTAGCGGAGGCCCTCGCCGAGCTCGCGCCGCAGCCCGAGCGGAGGCCCGGGCTCGAACGCGCGCGGGCGCGCAAGCCAGAGCGCCGCCGCGGAGACGACGAACGACGCACCGTCGATCGCCCAGACGAGCGACGGGCCGGACGTGTGGTAGAGCGCGGCCGAGATGCCCGGCCCGACGATCGCGGCGCCGTTCCGCGCGACGCCCAACCACGAGTCGGCGGAGGCGAGCATCGGCTGCTCGACGACGAGCGGCACGATGCCCTGGAACGCTGGCTGGAAGAACCCGTCTGCGAGGCCGAAGAGCGTCGCGAGCACGAGGATCGCCGTGAGGCTGACGTGACCGGTCACCTCGAGCGCGAAGAACGTGGCGATCACGCACGCGCGCGCGAGGTCGGAGCCGACCATCAGCAGCCGGCGCGAGTGGCGGTCGGCGAGGACGCCGCCCCAGAGCAGCGTGACGAGCATCGCGAGCGACTCCAGCGCGAGCACGAAGCCGAGCGAGCTCGCCTTGCCCGTGAGGTCGGTGACGCGCCAGCCGAGGGCGACGATGAACGCGGCGTCGCCGACGAACGACACCGTCTGCCCGCCCCAGAGGAGGCGGAAGTCGCGGCTCGAGAACGCCACGAACGTGCCCTGCCGCGGAGCCGTCACCGTCCGAGGCTATCGTCGCGCCCGTGGCTCTCCGCGCCGTCGTGTTCGACGTCGACTTCACCCTCGCGAAACCGGGACCGGATCTCGGACCGGAGGGCTATGCGCGCCTGGGCTCGCGCCATGGGCTGACGCTCGACCCGGGGCGCTACGACGACGCGCGGCGCGCGGCGCTCGTCGACCTCGAGCGGCATCCCGAGCTCGACCACGACGAGGAGATTTGGATCCGCTTCACGCAGCGGATCATCGAGGGCATGGGCGGAGCGGGTGACACCTACGCCGCCGCGTGCGAGATGGAAGGGGCGTGGGCGCACGCGCATCATTTCGAGCTGTACGAGGACGCGGTCCCGACCCTCGACGCCCTGCGCGACCGCGGCCTCAAGCTTGGGCTGCTCTCGAACAGCGCGCGCGACCTGGACGAGTTCGTCGGCCACCACGGCTTGTCCGTCGATGCGGTGCTGACCTCACGCGCGCACGGCAAGACCAAGCCGCACGAGACGATCTTCAGACGCATGCTCGAACTGCTCGACGTCGCGCCACCCGACGCCGTCATGGTCGGCGACACGATCGAGGACGATGTCGAGGGCGCGACGGCAATCGGGATGCGCGCCGTGCTCGTCGACCGCGAGGGCCGCTACGACGAGCGCGACTCGATCGCCGACCTGCGCGCGCTCCTGGCGCTGATCTAGAGTCATAGACGTGGCTTGGCTCGTCTGGGTCGTGGTGGCCGCCCTGCTCGCGATCGGCGAGCTGTTGACGCCGGGCCTCTTCTTTCTCGGGCCCGTCGCGCTCGCCGCAGGCGCAGCGGCGCTCGTCTCCCTGCTCGGCGCCGGCTCTGTGATCTCGGTGCTCGTGTTCATCGGCGGCGCGATCGCCTCGCTCGGCGTCCTGCGACCGATCGCCCGCAGCCACATCAGGCTTCCTGCCCTGTCGCGCACCGGCACCGACGCTCTGGTCGGCCGGAAGGCGACTGTCACCCGGCGCGTCGACGCTGCCGGCGGGCGCGTGCGGATCGGCGGCGAGGAATGGACGGCGCGCTCCTACCTGGACGGCGAGGTGTACGCCGAGGGCGCAACCGTCGATGTCGTCAAGATCGATGGCGCGACCGCTCTGGTCGCCGGATAGGAGGTCTCTGTGGCTGCGCTGATCGTGCTCGCAGTTCTCGTCCTGCTCGTGCTGGTCGTGCTCGCGAAGACGGTGCGGGTGATCCCGCAGGCGCGCGCCGGGGTCGTCGAGCGCCTCGGCCGTTACTCGCGGACGCTGTCGCCCGGGCTCGCGATCGTGATCCCGTTCATCGACCGGGTACGGCCGCTGGCCGACCTGCGCGAACAGGTGATGTCGTTCGATCCGCAGCCGGTGATCACGCAGGACAACCTCGTCGTGAACATCGACTCGGTCATCTACTTCCAGATCACCGACCCGAAAGCGGCCACATACGAGATCGCGACTCCGGTCGACGCGATCGACATGCTCACGGTGACCACCCTGCGCAACGTGATCGGCGGTATGACGCTCGAGCAGACCCTCACGTCGCGCGATTCGATCAACGACCAGCTACGCGGGATCCTCGATGAGGCGACCGGCAAGTGGGGGATCCGCGTCCACCGCGTCGAGCTGAAAGCGGTCGATCCGCCGCCCTCGATCAAGGACACGATGGAGAAGCAGATGCGCGCCGACCGGGAGAAACGGGCGGCGATCCTCCAGGCGGAGGGCGTCAAACAGGCGGCGATCCTCCAAGCCGAGGGCGAGAAGCAGTCCGCGATTCTCAAGGCGGAGGGCCAGAAGCAGGCGGCGATCCTGTCGGCCGAAGGGCAGTCGAGGGCGATCGAGACGGTTTTCAAGGCGATTCACGAAGGAAACCCAGACCCACAACTGCTCGCGTACCAGTACCTCCAGGTGCTGCCTCAGATCGCGCAGGGAGATGCGAACAAGGTGTGGGTGATCCCGAGTGAGCTGACTCAGGCGCTCGGCGGCATGTCGGAGCGTTTGCTCCCTCGGTCAGGGGAGAAACCGGGTACAACGTGAGGACGAACGTGCCGATGTCCCGGTAGTTGGAACAGCTGAAGCGGCTCCTCAACATCTCTGCGGTCGGCGTTGCGTCGGTCGTCGCTGCGCTGGTCGCGCGCCATTTCGCGCTCGCGGGCTGGCCGCTGCACCACGCGAACCTCTGGTTGGTGGCGGTTGCCGCGATCGTCATGCTCGCGGCGTACGCCGCGAAGGCGTGGGGCTGGCAGCGGCTCTTCCGGCACGGACAGCGACCCGCCGTCTTGACGCTCGCGGCCGCCGGCGGCGCGGCGTCGGTGGGCGGGCTCGCGCTGCCGGGCCGCTGTGACGAGGTGATCCGGGTCGCGGTCGTCCGCCGTTGCCGGCACCGCCGCGCGTCGATCGGTGCGGTCGCCCTGTCGCTCTTCCTGCTCGGGCTGCTCGACAGCGCGGCGATGACGCCGCTCGCGTCGGTCGCGCTCGGCATGTCCCGCATCGACGGCTGGCTGCGTGTCGGCTTCGTCGTCGTCGCCGGCGCGGGCGTGCTGGCCGCGGCTGCCGTCTTCGCGCTTCCGCGCGTCTCGGCTTTCCCGATCGTCGCGCGGTTCCGCCTCGGAGGCTGGATCGGCGAGCACGCGACGCCGCCGCGCGAGGCCGCGTGGGCGTGGGTCGGCGTCGCGGTCTCGTGGGGACTGCGCGCGCTCGCGATGTTCGTGCTGCTCGCGGCGCTCGGTTTCGGGATGAACTTCGCGCTTGCGATCGCGTTCGTCTGCGCATCATCGGCGGCGGCAGTCCTGCCGGTGGCGCCGGCCGGTGCGGCGATGCAAGCGGGTGCGGGCGCGGCGATCCTCGTCGCCTCGGGTGTGCGCACGGAGGAAGCGGTCGCCTTCGGCATCGCGGCTCAGGCGCTCTTGATTGCGGTCGGCGCGATGTTCGTGCTCGCGCTCGGTGCGTGGCACGCGCAGGGCGCGGTCGTCAGCAGGTCGCGGTTGCGGTACAGCTCCGGAGCACGGTGACCTTGGGTGCTCCGGCGACCCACCGGAGCCGGATCCGCACCGACGCTGCGTCATTGTCGTAGCGCAGCTCGCGGAGGAGCATCGACTCGTTCACGCGGTGGACGAGGTCGTAGATGCCGGCCGGCACGCCGGTGATGTCGACGTTCTGCCCGTGGAAGAACGCCGGGTAGCGGTCGGTATATCCGGGGGTCGTCCCCATCAGGACGTGCGTGGCATCCGGGTGGTACTGCTCGCAGTCGCCGAGGAAGTGCGGCTTGCGGTTCGGCCAGTGCCCGGGTGCGGCGCCCCAGTGGTCGGCGAGGCAGAAGCCGCTCTTGCGGTCGCGGACGAGCGTGCGGCCGTCGAGGGCCCGCACCTCGAACGCGTCGAAGCGCATCAGGTGCCAGTGATGGTGCGGCGGCGAGTTCGTGTAGCGGATGTGCGCGACGTCGCGGTAGGTGCGGCTCTTGCCGTTCGCGAGCAGCACGCGCTGCGTGCCGGTCATCCGCTTCGCTCCCGGCGGGCGAACGCCTTCGACGATGCTCGGGCCGAGCCCGATGTTGTCGACGAGCGACGTGAAGCCGAGCAGCCAGCGGCCGGGGCGGCCGGCGATCTGCAGGTCGGTCGGAGGGCGCTGGTCGAAGTCGGGGAGCAGTTCCTGGACGCGCTTCGTGGGGCGCCAGGCCGGCTGCTCGCCGCGGCGGAGCGCGTTCCCGTCGACGTAGATCGTGCCGTCTCGGACGTACGCGACGTGCTTGCCGTCGGCCGACCAGGCGGGCTCGGTTCCCTCGTCGACGATGCGGCCGCCGGCGACGATCTCGCCGTCACGTACGACCGCGAGCCGGCCGTCCGGCGCGTACGCCGGGTCGCTGCCGGTGCCGGCTGCGCGCACCCCGCCGCCTTCCCACCGCAACGTGACGGTCGTGTCGTCGCGGTCGAGCGCGATGCGTTCGCCGTTCGGCGACCAGGCGGGATGCGCGCCCCGCGCGAGGCGGCGTTCGTCGTCGCCGTCGACCCGGATCGTGAACACGGAGCCACCGCGGGTGAAGGCGAGCCGGCGGCCGTTCGGCGACCACGCGGGCTGGTCGGCGTCGCGAACGATCCGGGCGGCGTGCGTGCCGTCTGCGTCGGCCGTCCAGAGGTCGCCCTTCGTGACGTACGCGATCCGCGCGCCGTCC
>JAICUE010000572.1 GCA_025936015.1 Gemmatimonadaceae bacterium | reverse complement strand
CGGACCGCGTCGCGAAGTACAACCAGCTGCTTCGGATCGAGGAGGAGCTCGGCGGCGCCGCCGCCTATCCCGGCTGGGCGGCCTTTCCGCGCGCTTTGGGCTGACGAGTCGCGGAGACGCGAGCGCTACTGTGAGGGGGCATGGCAGCTGTCCGCCGCAGGACGAAGATCGTCGCGACGATCGGGCCCGTGTCATCGAGTCACGACATGATGCGCGCGCTCGTGGACGCAGGGGTGGACGCTGTCCGCCTCAATCTCTCGCACGGCACACACGATGATCACGCCGCGAGCGCGCGGATGGTCCGCGAGGTGCAGGCGGAAGTCGGCAAGCCGCTCGCACTGATCGCCGACCTCCAAGGACCGAAGCTCCGGATCGGTGACTTGCCCGCACCGCGCGTCCTGCTCAAGGACGAGGAGATCCTCGTCGTCGGGGAGCAGGTGGCCGTCGACGGCGAGCTGCCCGTCGCACCCGCCGTGATCGGCGAGGTGCTGCGGCCGGGCCACGACGTGTTGATCGACGACGGCCTCGTTCGCCTGACGGTGCAGGAGGTCGATCAGGGACGCGCCATGTGCCGCGTCGTCGTCGGCGGCGAGGTCAAGTCGCACAAGGGCGTCAACCTCCCCGGCGTGCCGATCCCGATCCCGTCGCTGACGAAGAAGGACCTCGACGACCTCCCATTCGCACTGAATCTCGGTGTCGACTTCGTCGCGCTGTCATTCGTGCGGGCAGCCGCGGATGTACGGGATCTCCAGGCGATCATCCGCCAGCACGGGTCGCCTGCCCGGGTGATTGCGAAGATCGAGAAGGCGGAGGCGGTCGCCGTGCTCGACGAGGTGCTGCAGGAAGCCGACGCGGTGATGGTCGCACGGGGCGATCTCGGGGTCGAGATCGGCGCGGCGACCGTGCCGCTGCTGCAGAAGAGGATCATCCTGCGGTGCCTCGAGGCCGGCAAGCCGGTCATCACCGCCACGCAGATGCTCGAATCGATGATCGAGCACGCCGAGCCGACCCGCGCCGAGGCAAGCGACGTCGCGAACGCGGTGCTCGACGGCACGTCGGCGGTGATGCTCTCCGCCGAGACGGCGACCGGCAACTATCCCGTCGAAGCGGTGCGCACGATGGACTCGATCGCGCGCGCGGTCGAGCCGTCGATGGGCTACCGGCACCAGTTGCCGGAGCCGGGGGAGGAGACCACGGTCGGGCGCGCGATGTCGAACGGCGCGTGCGACCTCGCCGAGACGCTCGGCGCGAGCGCGATCCTGGTGCCGACGTTCACCGGGCGCACCGCGTCCGCGGTCGCGCGCCTGCGGCCGAGGCGGCCGATCGTCGGGCTTTCGCACCACCAGACCGCGGTGCAGCAGATGGCGCTCGAGTGGGGCGTGACGCCGGTCCTGATGCCGCAGACCGAGAACGTCGAAGACCTCTGGACGAGATCGCTCGAGGTTGCGCTCAAGTGCGGCGTGATCGAGAGCGGTGATCGCGTCGTCACGACGGCTGGCACGGCCGTCAACCTGCCCGGGTCGACGAATGTGATCAAGGTCGACATCGCGTAGTCGAAGGACGGCGGACATTTCCGCCGAAACGGGAGGCGTGATTCG
>JAICUE010000567.1 GCA_025936015.1 Gemmatimonadaceae bacterium | reverse complement strand
GTAGCTGCCGCGCGGGCCGCTGGTCATTCCCATCGGGCCGCTCGCGCCATTTCGGGAGAAATCCTTGGGCGAGTTCTCGAGGAGAAAGAGATCGAGGCAGCCATCGCCGTCGTAGTCGAGGAAGGCGGCGTGCGTCGTGAAACCCGTGTCGGCAACGCCGAGTCGCGCCGCCTGGTCGGTGAAGGTGCCGTTGCGATTGTTGATGAACAGCTGGTTGGCGCGCTGCTCGGGTGCGAGTGATTGCGGTCCCGACACCGAGACGTAGATGTCGAGGTAGCCGTCGCCGTTGACGTCGGCCATCGCGACCCCGGTGGCCCAGCGCGAGGTGGTGACTCCAGCCTTCGCGGTGATGTCCTCGAACTTCAGCTCGCCGCGGTTCCGGTACAGGCGGCTCGACACCATGTTGCCGGCGAAGAAGATGTCCGGCAGCCCGTCGTTATCGATGTCGCCGACGGCGACGCCGGCGCCGTTGTAGACGTAGACGTCGGTCAGCTCGTTGAGCGAGTCGCTCGTGGTGATCGTGTTCGCGAAGTTGATCCCCGTCCGCTTCGCGTCGAGGAGCTCGAAGACCGGTCGCTCGCCGCGGCCGCGACATCCGACGATCACGAGTGGAGCGATGCAGAGCGCGACTAGCGCCGACCGTTGCATGCGTGCGATCTTCGCCATCGTCTGCTTCACCGCCGGGAAGGGGATCAGGGAGCGGGCACGATACAACCCGCGCCGACGCCCCGTCAACGAGCGCCGTGACGCGCGCTTTCGTCAGCCCGGTAGCCGATCGATATCAGCAGGGAGGAACGCGTTCGCATGGCTCAGCATAAATACGTCGCGCAGGTGGTCAATCTCATCCCCGACAGCTCGCAGCGATTCTGGTCGATCGATGCGGACGAGGGCCGTCGCCGGCTGCTTGCGGGTGACATGGACGCGGTGCTCGGCATCGATGGCTCCTTTGCGCTGGCGGCGCAGGACGGTGAACGCGTGCTCCTCGCGCGCAGCCTCGACCGGCCGATGCGCTACTTCCTCGCGAAGGCCGCAGCGGGCCCGGTGCTGATCGTCGGCGAACGGATCGACGAGATCGCGGCGGAGCTCGCGCGGCGCGGATGGTCGGCGCAGTTCCATCCGAGTTACACCCGAATGGTGCCGGCCCATCACGTGACGACGCTGCGGCTGATCGGTTGTCCCGATCCGAACCCGGTGCATCGGCGCTTCTTCGATCCGCCGCGTGGAACGCTGCCCCAGGATCTCGACATCATCGGCCGCCACTACATCGAGGCGATGTACGATGAGCTGCGGCGATGGCTCGCGGTGCAGGATGCCGCCGCGCCGATCGGCGTCCCGTTTTCCGGTGGCATCGACAGCGGCGCAGTGCTGCTCTGCCTCTACAAGCTGCTGCTGAACGAGGGGCAATCTCCGGCGCGGCTCAAGGCGTTCACGCTCTCCGTGAATGGCGAAGGCGAGGACGCGCGTCAGGCAGGTGAATTTCTTCGCCGGACGAATCTCGAGATGCTCGGCGAGACGATCGACGTGCCGGCGAGCAAGCTCGATGCGGCACGTGCAGTCGCGGTGATCGAGGATTACAAGCCGCTCGACGTCGAATGCGCGGCGGTGAACCTCGCCCTCCTCGCCGAGATTC
>JAICUE010000151.1 GCA_025936015.1 Gemmatimonadaceae bacterium | reverse complement strand
GTCGTCCAGGTCATCGGGCGGACGACGACGCTGTATCGCCACAACCCTGAGCTCGAGCGGAAGAAAGGCGATCTCCCGCCCTGGCGCTAGAAAGAGCGTGCGGCCCGCTGCATGCTTGCAGTCGATGCGTGTGGTGGCTTTCCCGATAGCCAACGGCGCCGCACTCGCATAAATTCTTCGCCTCGTCCCTACCCAGCGAGCCATGCCCTACGTCATCACCGAACCCTGCATCAACACGAAGGATCGCGCCTGCGTCGACGTCTGCCCTGTCGATTGCATCTACGAAGGTCCGGAGCAGCTGTACATCAATCCGGACGAGTGCATCGATTGCGGCGCCTGTGAGCCGGAGTGTCCGGTGACCGCGATCTTCCCCGAGGAAGACGTGCCCGCCGCGATGCGCTCCTACATCCAGCTCAACCGCGACGTCTTCAGCAGCCCGAACCCGCCCGGCCGCCCGCAGCGTTAGGCGCTGGCGTTCACCGGTAGAAGTAGCGCTCCTTCACCAGGAACAGCGCTACCAGCACGACATACTGGATCAGCGTGCTGACCTCGCTGCGCCATGCCTCGCCCCAGTGATGCTCGCCGCTGTCCTTCGCGGCCGGCGGGCGCGGGAACCAGCGCGGGGTGCGCTGCTTGTACGCGAGATACTCGGCGCCGAAGATCGTCTCGAGCACGCCCTCTTCGTAGCGCACGATCAGCGTGTACTCGATCGCGAAGATCACCGCGGCGACCGGGATGAACCAGTACACCCCCGAGATCACCGCGAAGCCCATCCACACGAGGAAATTCCCGACGTAGAGCGGGTTCCTCACCCACGAGAAGATCCCGTAGGTGACCAGCCGCTGCACATTGCGCGAGCGGCGACGCGTCACCGTCCCCGCCGCCGCCACGCCGGCCAGGCGAATCGCCTCGCCGATCGCGATGATGATTCCACCGATGATCCACTGCTTCGCCGAGAGATGTCCGGGCGCGAGCAGGGGCACGACGAGAAAGAGCACCGGCAGCCAGCCGCGATTGCGGAACAGCACGGCGCCCCAGCGCGCCGCGGTGGATTGCTCGCTGGCCGAGACGGGAGGAGTTGAGGTCACGTCGAATGGAAGAAGGGCGGGATGAGTGCGCTCACTGCCGCGCGGCGCGACTGAAGGCTAACGGCTTTCCTCTCAGGGGTAAATCAGCCCCGCCAGGAACTCGCTGATCACGTGGTTCACCGCCGCCGGCCGCTCGAGACTGCTCAAGTGTCCCGCTCCCTCGATCAGCTCGAGGACACTTCCGGCGATCTGGTCGTGCATCTGCCGCGCTTCCACCGGAGTCGTCACCGTATCCTCGGCGCCGCAGACGATCAGGGTCGGGACGTCGATCGTCGGCAGCAGCGGCGTCGAGTCGGGACGGTGCATCATCGCCTCCACCGCCCCGATGATCCCGTCGACCGTCGCGCCGAGCATGATCTGTCGCGTGCGCTCGGCGACCTCGGGATGCCGCTCGCGCGTGGTCGCGCCGAGTACCATCGGAACCATCTGCTCGGCGACGGCCGCGACTCCGTTGGCGCGGGCGAAGTCGATCTGTCCCGCGCGCCGCAGGCGATCCGCATCGGTGTCGGGAGTCGCGCGGGTGTCGAACAGCATGAGCCCGCGAACCCGGTCGCGGTGACGCCGCCACATCGCCAGCGTGATGTAGCCGCCTAACGAACAGCCGCCGATCACCGCGCGCTCGATCGACAGCCGGTCGAGCAGGTTGGCGATGTCGTCGGCATAACGGTCGACGTTGAAGGGCGGTATCGCCGGGGTGTCGCCGAAGCCGCGCATGTCCGGCGCGATCATCCGGCAGTGATCGACGAACGCGGTCAGCTGCGGCGCCCAGTATTGATGCGTGAACGGGAAGGGATGGACGAGCACCACCGGCAGCCCCTCGCCTGACTCTTCATGCGACAGATGCAGCTGTCCCATCGGGTGCGTCTCGGTCATGCTCGTTCCTCCGCGGCAGCCGCGGCCCGCGAGTCGTAGGTCAGCCAGAACAGCGTCGGCCCCGGCACGTTCTCGTTCGATACGCTCGTCATCGCGGCAGCGAACGCCTTCGCGCTGTACGTACTATCGATCGCGATCCCGGCCGCGTCCAGCAGCCAGCGCGCCGCGTCCTTCCCCGCGCTCGTCGCTCGTCCATAGGCGCCGCCGTACTGCGTGCGATCGACGACCACCCGCGCCGGGTCGGGGCGCGGGACGCGCACTCCCGTCCCTCGCTCGATGAACCGCGCGCAGCGCGCCGCGAGCGACAGCACCCGACGTTTGTTGGCGACGATTCGCGGCGCGACCACCGCGCAGCAGAGCGTCGTCTCCATCCCGGCGATCGCCAGCCCGAGCGACAATCCGGCCGCCGTCCCGCCGCTGCCTAACGGGACGACGATCCGCGCCGGCCGCGGCAGCCGGCCAGCCGCCACCTGCTCGGCCAGCTCGAGCGCGGCGTTGACGTGGCCCAACGCTCCGCGGGCCGACGTCCCGCCGGGCGGGACCCAGCGCGCACCTCGCTGCAGCCGGAGCAGCGCCGCCCGGGCCAGCGCGCCTAACGTCGAGCCGGCGTCGCGCGTCTCGGTCGCCACCGCCCGGATCCCCGCCGCGACCCGGTATGCCTCGGCGTTCATCTCCTGCGGCCAGCGCACCACCGTCACCCGCGCGCCGAGCGCGCGTCCGTAGATCGCCGTCGCCAGGGCGTGCGTCGACCCGCGCGCGCCTGTCGTCACGACCTCATCACCGGGTCCCAGCCCGGCGAGGAGGAACTCGAGCGACCGCACCTTGTTCCCGCCTAACGGCGTGCCGGAGCGGTCGTCGCGCTTGATCCAGAGCTCCCCGTCCCGCGACGGCAGCCGCTCGACCGGCGTCGGGAAGGAGCCAAGCCTGACGCGCGGCACCCAGGCGAGCGAGGGAAAGCGGAGGAGCAGCGGAAGGGTGAATGGCGCCTGTCCCCCCGCGTCGGTCACGACTGCGTCCCTGCGACTGTCATCGGACCCCTGGCCTTTTCCCTCCCATCCCTCACCCGCACCTCAGTCGTCATCGTCGCCGCTGTCCAGCGGCTCGAGCTCGTCGCCCACGACGCCCTCGACGTACAACATCTTGATCGGCACCATCACCGCGGCAAGGAGCGGGACGGCGACCATCAGCCCGATGAACCCGAAGACCATCGCCATCAGCGCCTGGGTGATCACCGTCAGCGCCGGCGGGAGGTCCACCCCGCCACGCATCAGCAGTGGAATGAGCAGGTGGTTCTCGAGGAACTGGATCCCGATGTAGGCGGCCGCGATGATCAGCGCCTTGTCCGGCGAATCGAGGAACCCCATCGCGATCGCCGGCACCGAGCTGAGGATCGGGCCGACCGTGGGAATGAACTCGAACAGTCCGGCGAGCAACCCGAGCGCGAACGCCGCCTTCACGTGGAGGATGAGCAGGACGACCGTTGTCACCGAGCCGATCACCGCCATCGCGATCAGCTGCGTGACGAGCCACTTCCGCAGCGCGACCGCCATCGCCGAGAGCACCTCGCCGGCCCGTCGCCGCGCCCGGTGCGGAAAGAGGTGCATCATCCCGTCGCGGTATGTGCCCGGCTCCGCCGCGATGTAGACCGAGAGGAAGATGATCAGCAGCAGCCCGCCGAACACCGACAGCGTCGAGGAGAGGAAGGGGAAGAGGTAGTGCGTTGCCCCGCCCATCCGCGCGCTGATCTTCTGCTTGAGCTTCGATGTTGGCGTCGCCTGCTTCACCGTCACCGTGTCGCTACGCTTCGCGCTCGAATCACTGGAAACCGCGGCGGCCGCGGCTTGTGTCTTCGCACTGTCACTATCCTGGCTCGATGCAACGGCAACGGAGTCCGGAGCTGCGCCAGTCGAATCGGGCGTGTTCGCGGTCGACGTCGAGTCGCCCTTCCCGAGAATGAGGCCGACCAATCCGTTCTGGTGCCGGTTCACCCAGAGCTCGACTTTCTCGACCGCCTCGGGGAGCTTCGCCCGCAGCTCGTGCGACTGCGCCTTGAGCGTCGGCGCCATCCACGCGCCGAAGCCGGCGAGGACCGCGAGGAAGCCGATCACCACCATCGCCGCCCCGACGCCGCGCGGAACCTTGAACCGCTCGAGCCGGTCCACCGCCGACGCGACCGCCAACCCGAAGAGCGCGCCGAGGAAGACGACGAAGAACAGTTCGTGCGCGACCCAGAGCAGCCGGAGCGCGAGGTAGAGCGCGACTATCAGTGCGGCCGCGCGCAGCACGTCCTTGCTCTGCCACCCCACCGATCGATGCCGCCGATCTTTGTGGACGGGAGGAGACGCGGGCGCTGTCGCCGCCGGTGCGTTCGCCGGTGCGGTCGCCGGTGCATTCGCCGGCGCGGGTTGCTCGGGCGATCCGCTCGGGTGCATCGTTGGGTCTGTCATCGGGCGCGGTGGGAGCAAGGAGGGTACCGCGCTACATTAGGGGCGACAACGACACCGAGGAAGGAGTGCCAGACCGCACCCCACATACGCCGCGCTATCTCGACACCCCGGAAGACGTCGAGCAATTCACGCGGACCATCGCCCACACGAAGCAGCTCGCCCTCGACACCGAGGGCGCGAGCTTCCACCGCTTCGTCGATCGCGTCTACCTCCTGCAGCTCTCGACGCGCGAGCAGAGCGCGGTGATCGACCCGTTGCCGACCGGTCAGCTCGAGGCACTCGGCAAGCTCGTCGAGGATCCGGACGTCGAAGTCATCTTCCACGATGCCGACTACGATCTCCGTCTCCTCGGCCAGGACTATGGCTGGAAGACCCGCAACATCTTCGACACGAGAGTCGCCGCGCAGCTCCTCGGCTTCAAGGCATTCGGCCTCGCCGCACTGCTCGACAAGTATTTCGGCGTCACCCTCGACAAGAAGCATCAGCGCGCCGACTGGTCGATGCGACCGCTCACCGCCGACATGCTCGCCTACGCGTCGCAGGACACCATGTACCTGCACGACCTCCGCGACCAGCTGTACAGGGAGCTCGAGAGCAAGGGCCGCCTCGAGTGGGCGAAGGAGGAGTTCGCGCGCCTCGAGCGCACCCGCTGGGAGCCCGAGGATCCAGCGTTAGGCTTCATGCGGATCAAGGGCGCCCGCGACCTCGATCGCCGCGAGCTCGCCCTCTTCCGCGAGCTCGTCCACTGGCGCGACGCGCTGGCGAAACAGCTCGACCGGTCGACCTTCCGCGTCGTCGGCAACGAGACCCTGATGGACATCGCCCGCCAGCGCCCGGCCGACGCGAAAACACTGATGCAGATCAAGGGAATGCCGCGCGGGATCGGCGAGCGTCATGCGACGGAGATCCTCGAGGCAGTCGAGCGCGGCATCGCCGTCCCCGATGCGGAGCTCCCCCAATTTCCCCGCGCTCCGCGCTGGGACAAGGACCCGGCGTTCGACGCGCGCGTGAACGCCCTCCGCACCGTCCGCGACGAAGCAGCGAAGCGACTCGAGCTCGACCCCGGCGTCCTCGGCTCGCGCGAGCGTCTCGAGTCGATCGCCCGCCGCATGCCCCAGTCGGTCGACGACCTCTACGAGATCCCCGACCTCCGCCGCTGGCAGATCGCCGAGTTCGGCGAGGCGGCGGTGAAGGCAGTGAACTCGATCGCGTCGGCACCACCGGCCGCGGGTCAGGGCGGTACCCCCGGCTCCGGCTCGGCGCCGAGCGGCCGCCGCCCGCGCGGCGGGCGCGGGCGCAACGCGGGCAGCGGCGGCGCGTCGAGCAGCGCGTCGCCGGAATCGAATCCGCAGGTGAGCCTGGCGTTAGGCAGCGAGCTGCCTGACGATGTGCATCCCCTCCCGGTGAACACCGCCGCGTCGAACGCGACGCCCGACAGCACCGCGGCTTCCTCGGGCGAGGCAGCTACATCTTCGAGGACAGCCGCCGCGTCCGGCGCCGCCGAGTCGCGGCCGGCGACCCTCCCGCCGCGCGGGCGTTCCGGGGGTCGCGGCGGACTCGGCTCGCGTCGCGGCTCGCCGCCACCCGCTAGCGCGCCTAACGGTGGAGCGGCCGCCGACAACGCCGCATCGTCAGGCTCGGCGACGGGCAACTCGACCGCGCCGGTGACTGGTCCCATCGCGAACCCGTCGTCCGGCGGCCGAGCCGGCGCACCGCTCCGGAAGGGCGAGCACAAGGACGATCGCTCACCGTATCGCGACGACTGATCGAGCGTTTGCGATGACGACGTCGACGATCGCTCACTGGATCGCGACGAATACTGACTGATCGACTGCCGTGAAACGTGGCGCGCGAGCGGAACCACGCGCGCGGCGTGTAGCCGTTTCCCGCGCGGGTCAACGAGCGCGCGAAGTTTAACGGCCGTAGAAAAGGCAGGATTCGTAGCGCTCCCGGGAGCGATCGTCGACGGCGGCATCGCCACACCTCGACATCGGAAGAGCCG
>JAICUE010000082.1 GCA_025936015.1 Gemmatimonadaceae bacterium | reverse complement strand
GCGGCGGAACTCCTCGACGCTCGTCGCCTTCGCCGCCGCCGCGAACACGCCTAACGTCGAACCGGTGTCGAGCACCGTCCATCGGAGCGAGAGCCAGCGAGCGCCGCTCCGCCGCATCGGCCCGCGGGCGGTGTAGCGGACCGTATCCACCGCGACAGTGCTCCCGCGCGGACCGCGATAGGTCTCGATGCGCAGCTCGATCGGCTTCCACTGGCCGTCGACCATGTAGCGGGTCGGATGCGCACTGTCATCGACGGTCTCGGCGAACCAGTCGATGACGTCGGATTGCGTATTGGTGAACGTCCAGGCGATGTCGCGATTGAAGCCGATGATCACCCCCGGCGCACCGGGGATCGTCACGCCGTAGACGTCCATCGCGCCGGGGACGGTGATCTGCGTTTCGTACCAGATCGACGGCAGCGTCAGCTCGAGGTGGGGATCGCCGGCGAGGAGTGCAGCGCCGGCCGCCGTCCGCCGCGGCGCAACGGCCCAGTTGTCGCTGCCTAACGCGTCCTCGGCGGCATCGCCCGCCCGCCGCGCCGGGTCGAGGCCGCGGAGCATCGCGAGCAGTGCCGCCGCGGCACTGTCCGGCCGTCCCGGCGGCGGCAGCTGCGCGAAGTCGAAGCGAGGCTTCAGCTGGCCGTTAGGCTGGATCGGCTCCTGGATCGGGCTTCGCGCCGGGAAGAGCGCGTCGGTCGCGGCGGCGCCGATCCGCGCCCGCGTCGCGACGCGGGCGAGGTCGTTCTCGTAGGCGAGCGTCCACCCCATTCGCTCGAGGAGGTGGAAGGTGTTGACCGGCTTCCATCGCTCCGGCGCGATGCCGAGCAAGCGGAACTCGAGCGGGAGCTCGGCCGGCGACATCGAGTCGATGTAGGCGTTGACGCCATCGGCGAACGCGTCGGTCGCGACGCGTTCCACCGAACCGGCGGGCAGACTCGCCCAGGCGCGCTCGGCGGCGCGCGGCATCCCGAGCTCCCGCGTCTCGCGGTCGGCGGCGAGCAGCCCCCGTCCACCGATCTCGGTCAGCCGTCCCGATGCGGCCAGCGTCCCCATCTCGAGCTGGAAGAGCCGGTCGCGCGCGACGACGTAGCCTAACGCTCGCCAGGCATCGGGCTCGTTCGCGGCGAAGATGTGCGGCACCGACCGGTCATCGTAGAGTACCGTTACCGGCGCGCGTGTCCCGGGCACGGTGACTTCGGCGGTGCGCGGAAGCTCGGCGGCCGCCGGCATCGTCCACACGCCGGTCGCCGGGTCGATGAGCGGGCCGAGCGCGGGGAGCATCCCCACCCCGCGCGCGCAGAGCACGACCATCACGACGAGCACGATCGCGGCGACGACGACACGCGCGATGCTTCGCGGTCGCGGGCTTCGAGTGCCCTGCGACGAGGCAGCGGCGACGGGGAGCGGCGGCGTCAACGGCGCGGCTGCGATGAACGCGTCTCGCTGGTGCCGGTTGCAGCGGCGAGCGCCCGCAGCGCATCACCGGTCACCCGGTTCACCGTCCAATCGCTCATCGCCTGCGCGCCGACGCTCTGGTAAAACCGGATCGCGTCGACGTTCCAATCGAGCACGCTCCACTCGAGCCGTCCACCACCGCGAGCGATCGTGATGCGGGCGAGCTCTGTCAGCAGTTGGCGTCCGAGCCCCTGCCCGCGAAAGCGCGGGAAGACGAAGAGGTCCTCGAGGTAGACCCCCGGCCGGGCAAGAAAGGTCGAATAGTTGTGGAAGAAGAGCGCGAAGCCGGCCGCCTCGTCGTCGCGCATCGCGAGAATCACCTCGGCCGCCGGACGGACGCCGAACAACGTTTCGCGCAGCAGCTCCTCGGTAGCGACGACTTCGTGCGCGAGCTTTTCGTACTCGGCGAGCCCGCGGATGCAGGCGAGGATGACCGGAACGTCGTCGGAGGTGGCAGGGCGCAGCGTGAACGGCGAAGCGTCGGGCATCGTAGTGAGCGGCGGTGGCTCCTCCGACGCATGGCCGCCGGGAAGGAGCGCCAAACATCGGCCCGCGTCCGGTTGCTGTCAACGATGCGCCGACGAGGGATCCCGCGCCCGATCCGAGCTCGCCGCCGTTAGGCAGTGGACGGCCACGAGGCGAAACTGATACTGCCATGAGGGCATAAGGCAGGCTGCCCAGCCACTCGGCATGCTGGCAGGGGCATGAGGGGCACGAGGCAGGAGGCAGGGGATCGGCCAGGAGGGCAGTGAGGGAACGGCGACTGCGCCAGGGCGGTAAGGGGGCCGCAACACTCGCGCGGGCGGGTGAAGCGTTAGGCAGGCCGGCGCACTGACTGCGGGACAAGGGAACCGCGGAAGGACTCCGGCTTCGACCGCGGTGCTACGCTCCGCCGAAGGCAGGCGGAGGTGTCGCCGTCCACGCCCCCAATCGGACGTCCACCGGCGTCAGAACTGCGGGCGGAGCGCCGCTACGCGGCGCCCTGCTGCCTCCTGGCCGATCCCCTGCCTCATGACCCTCGTGCCCGCGTGCCCCTGCCAGCATGCCGCGTGGCCGGGCAGCCTGCCTTATGCCTCATGGCAGTATCAGTTTCGCCGATCCCCTGCCTCATGACCCTCGTGCCCCTGCGAGCATGCCGCGTGGCCGTGCCGCCTGCCTCCTGCCTCCTGACCTACTGGCAGTACAAAAGGCTTATGCGTCGTCGCGTTGGGTAGCCGCTCGCCGCACCTGGCTCATGATCCGCTCGAGATCCGCCTCCGCCTGCGCGCGCGCCTCAGCGTCATCCGGTGCCTCACGCGCGACGAGACGGATCTGATCCATCATCTCGTCGATCAGCGCACGGAAGCGCGGGCGGAGGCGTCGGTCGCGATCGGATTGTTCGGAGGTGGTCGGCATCGGCGTGTTGTCCGGGTCAGTTTTGCCCGCCACAAAATTGCAGGACGTGCGCCGTTCCGCCAGAGCGCGGTGGGTTGACTTAGAGCAGCAACTCTGTGCGCCCGCTCACAGCGAGCTGCGCGACCGCGCGACCGCACAACGCACCGACGACATTCCCCGTCCCGTTGTACGCGCCCGCCGCCCAGACACCCGGTCGCACCTGCTCGACGACCGGCAGTCCGTCCGCGGTGTACGAGACCAACGCCGCCCAACGGTGAGTGATCGCGGCCCGCGTCTTCACGCGTTCGCGAAGGCAGCGTTCGAGGGCGGCCTGCACCGCCGCGGTCGGCCGCGCGTCGTGCGTCCATTCGCCATCGCCGCCGACATCGCGAAATCCGCCGAGCGCGATGCGGCCGTCAGTGAGCTGCTGCCAGTAATCGAGCCCGTATCGCAGGTAGACGGGGCGCTCGTAGCGCACGTCAGTCGCCGGCTCGGTGCCGATCATCTGCAGCCTGACCGTCCGGACGCGTCCCGCCAGCTCGGGGACTACGCGCTCGAGCCCACCATCGACGGCGACGATCGTGACCGGCGCGTTGATGCGGCCTTCGGGCGTCGTGACGCCGCCGCCATCGATCGCCAGCGCCGGCGTGCGCTCGAACAACCGGGCGCCGCTGCCTAACGCGCTGGTCGCCAGCTCCCGGCAGCGGAGCAGCGGCTGAAAGCTCGCGTCGCGCGGAAAGAGGAGTCCCCGCCCTTCCCACCCCTCGTAGCGCTCGACCGGGAGGCCGTCCTCGCGCATCATCGTGAACTGCTCCTCGCAGTCGGCGAGCTCCTCGTCGTCGATGGCGATGCGGAGCGTGCCGGTGCGCCGCACCGCGTCCGGCGTCTCGGCCGCGATTCGCTCCAGCTCGGCGAGGGTGAGCCGCCACGCGCGCGCCGCGCGCTCGCGGCCGTGTGCGCCGGCAGCGTCGTGGTGAAACGCGGCGATCCCGGCGAGGAGAAAGCCGCCGTTCCGGCCAGCGGCGCCCCCGCCGACGATCGCCGCGTCGATCCCGGCGACCCGAGCGCCCAGCCGCAGCAGCTCGCCGATGCACGACAGTCCGCTCCCGCCGAGGCCGACGACGCAGACGTCGGCATCGACGGCACCGGACAGGGTCGTCAGGCCTAACGTTTCGACGCCGACCCGCCAGACGGGAAGCGGCGAGACGTCACCAGCCCGTTCAGACACGCCGCATCTTCCAGGCGCCGCGGCGGAAGATCCAGGCGCCGGCGAACGCCATCAGCGAGAATGCGCACGCCATCGCGATGAACGCGCCGCGCGGGCCCATCGCCAGCCGGTCGGCGAGCAGCCAGGCGAGGGGCAGCTCGAATGCCCAGAAGCAGAGCAGGTTGAGCAGCGTCGGCGATCGCGTGTCACCCGCGCCGTTGAACGACTGGGTGAACGTCATCCCGTAGCCGTAGAAGAGGAAGCCCAACGCGATCGTCCGCAGGCACTGCACCGCGTAGACCGCGATGCGCGGGTCCTGGGTGAACAGCGCGACGATCTGGCTGGCGAGCAGCACGAACGCGACGCCGATCGCCCCGAGAAACGCCGTCGCGTATCCACCGGCGACCCACACCGCCCGCTCGGCGCGATCCGGCTTCCCCGCGCCTAACGCCTGGCCGACCATCGTCGCCGCGGCGTTGGTGATGCCGAACGCCGGCAGCAGCGCGAAGATGATCACCCGCAATCCGATGGTGTAACCCGCGACCGCGTCGCTCCCGAACGCCGAGATGATCCGGATCAGCCCGAGCCAGCTCGCCGTCCCGATGAACACCTGCACCGTCGCGCTCGACGACAGCTGAGTGATCCGCTTCACCAGCGGGCCGTCCCATCGCCAGTGCGCGCGCCCGACGACCAGCCGCCCGCGCCCGTTCAGCAGGCGGGACAGCGCGAACAGCACCCCGATGCCGCGACCGATCGTCGTCCCGACCGCGGCGCCGGTCACGCCTAACCGCGGGAACGGTCCGATCCCGAAGATCAGGCAGGGCGAAAGCACGATGTTCAACCCGTTCGCCAGCCAGAGCACCCGCATCGCGATCGCCGCATCGCCCGCTCCGCGGAACACCGCGTTCACGAGAAAGAGCAGCAGGATCGTCGCGTTCCCGGCGAACATCATCCGGGTGTATCCGCTCCCCGACGACACCACCGATGGCGACGCGCCCATCGTCGCCAGCAGCATCGGCGCGAACACCGCCCCGGCGATTCCGATCAGCACCGCGACGGTGAGCGAGAGCATCAACGCCTGCGCCGCCGCGTGCGCGGCTCCCGCCCGGTCCCCTTCGCCGTAGCGGCGCGCGACCATCGCCGTCGCGCCGATCGCGAGCCCGATCCCGATCGCGTACACCCCGGACAGCATCGACTCGGTGATCCCGACCGCTGCCACCGCGTCGGCACCGAGGCGCGCGACGAAGAACACGTCCACCACCGCGAAGACGCTCTCCATCACCATCTCGAGCACCATCGGCACGGCGAGAATCAGGATCGCCGTGCCTAACGGTCCGCTGGTGAAGTCGCGATGCGACCCGCGCAGCGCCTCCCGAACGGCGGCGCCGAAGCTGATCGGCGACTCCGCCGGCGCGTGGTCGTGCAGCGGCGTCAGGCTCTCGCCCGCCGCCGGCTGGATTTCCGGAATCGACATTCGCCAAATCTATGAGCCCAGCCTCGCTTGCGCGCCGTGCGCTTCCCGCCCGCCGTGCCCTGCATGACATTCCGCTCGTGCCCCCGCTGCCGATCGAACCCGCGCTGCCCGCGCTCGCCTCTGCACTCGCCGAGTCCGGTGCGGCTGTGCTCGTCGCGCCGCCGGGAGCGGGCAAGACGACTCGCGTTCCGCTCGCCCTCCTCGGCGCGCCCTGGCTCGAGCAGCGCAAGATCGTCATGCTCGAGCCGCGCCGCGTCGCGGCGCGTGCCGCCGCCCGGCGCATGGCCGCGACGCTCGGGGAGAAAGTCGGTGCGACGGTCGGGTTCCGCGTGCGCGCTGACACGCGCGTCAGCCGCGACACGCGCATCGAGGTCGTGACCGAGGGCGTCCTCACGCGAATGCTCCAGGACGACCCGACGCTCGACGACGCAGGACTCGTGATCTTCGACGAGTTCCACGAGCGGTCGCTGCACGCCGATCTCGGCCTCGCCCTCGTCCTCCACACGCGCTCGATCCTTCGCCCCGAGCTGCGGCTGCTCGTGATGTCGGCCACGATCGACGGCGCCGCGGTCGCGACGCTGCTTGGCGATGTGCCGGTCATCGTCAGTGAGGGACGTAGCTTCCCCGTCGAGACGCGCTGGCTCGAGCGGCCTCGTGACAACCGTGTCGAGGCACCGATGTCGCGCGCCATCCGCAACGCGATCGCCAGCGACCCTGGAGACCTGCTCGCCTTTCTCCCGGGTGCCGCTGAGATCCAGCGCGTTGCCGCGATGCTCGGCGGTTCGCTTCCGCCGGGCGTGGACGTCGTCCCGCTCTTCGGCGCCCTCGCCGGCGCCGCGCAGGACCGCGCCCTCGCGCCCGCGCCTAACGGCCGTCGCAAGGTCGTCCTCGCGACATCGATCGCCGAGACCAGCCTGACGATCGAGGGCGTCCGCATCGTCGTCGACAGCGGCCTCGCGCGCCTTCCGCGCTTCGATCCCGGGCCGGGAATGACGCGCCTCGAGACCGTCCGCGTATCGCGCGCGTCGGCCGACCAGCGACGGGGTCGCGCTGGTCGTACCGCTCCCGGGATCTGCTACCGGCTGTGGGCGGCGCACGATGAGCACGGGCTCATTGCCCAGTCCCCGCCGGAGATTCTCGCCGCCGACCTCACCGCGCTCGCCCTCGAGCTCGCGGTCGCGGGGATCGATGATCCGTCGTCGCTGCGCTGGCTGACACCGCCCCCCGGTGGCGCGCTCGCTCACGCTCGCGAGCTGCTGCGACTCCTCGGCGCGCTCGATGCAGGCGATCGCGCGACCGCTCACGGCCGGGCGATGGCGACACTCGGTGTTCATCCGCGACTCGCGCACATGCTTCTCTACGCGGCTGCCGGCGATGCACTGACGCAGGGCGCGCGCATCGCGGCGTTGCTCTCCGACCGTGACATCGCCCGCGACCGCGCCGACGTCGATCTCGCTGCACGTGTCGATCTCCTCGCCGGCCGTCACCGCGGCGCGGCGGGCGACTTGGCATTCGATCGCGACGGTCTCGAGCGCGCCACAGCCGAAGCGCGCCGGATCGAGGAACGCGCCCGCGCGGCAACCCGCTCACGCACGGCGACGCGCGGCGCGATGCCTGGGGACGCATTGTCAGGCAGTCGCGAATTCTCGGTCGGTGCACTCGTCGCCCTCGCCTGGCCCGACCGCGTGGCCCGCCGCCGCGACGGTCAGCCAGGCCGCTACGTGATGCGGAATGGCGCGGGAGCATCGCTCATCGAGTCACAGGCGCTCATCGCGAGCGAGTGGATCGCGATCGCCGAGCTCGATGGCAAGCGCACCGAATCCCGGATCTACCTCGCCGCGAGTATCGCCGAGTCGGAAGTCAGGCAGCTGTTCGCCGCCGACATCGTTCGCACCGAGTCCGTCGCGCTCGACGAGAACACTGGCGCGGTCACGGCGCGCCGCGCCGAGCGCCTCGGCGCGATTACGCTCTCGGACGTCGTCGTCGGCAACCCCGATCCGGCGCTCGTCGCCGAAGCGTTCACCCGCGCCGTCGCCGATCGCGGCGTCGCCGCGCTGCCGTGGTCCGAGGCGGGGCAGCGGACACGCCAGCGCCTCGCCTTCGCCCGTACCCTCGATCCTGCCTGGCCCGACGTCTCCGACGAGGCGTTAGGCCTCACGCTGGATGACTGGCTCGCGCCGTCGCTGGCCGGCCTTCGCCGCCTCGACGACCTGCGACGGCTGGATCTTGGCGCCCTCCTCCTCGACCGCGTTCCCTGGCGCCTCCGCGCCACCTTCGACGAGATCGCCCCGACCCACTTCGTCGTGCCGACCGGCTCGCGCATTCCGATCGACTACGCCGATCCGCACGCGCCGGTGCTCGCCGTCAGGCTGCAGGAGCTGTTCGGGCTCGCCGAGACTCCGCGCACCGGGGCAGGGGGTGTCGCCCTCACCCTGCACCTGCTCTCGCCGGCGCACCGCCCCGTTCAGGTCACGCGCGACCTCGCCGGCTTCTGGCGCACCAGCTACTTCGACGTGCGACGGGATCTCCGGGGGCGGTATCCACGCCATCATTGGCCGGAAGATCCGCTCGACGCCGCACCGACCCGTCGCGCCAAGCCGAGGAAATGAGCGAAGACAGCAGCGAGCGGACGCCCTCGCAGGAGCAGCCGATACCGCGCGGCGAACCGCTACCGGCGGCACCGGCGGCGCGCAGTGGGATCGCGCGCTGGATCGGCCCGCTCGCGGTGCTCGTCATCGTCGCGATTGCCCTGCTCGTCCTTCGTGACGCACTGCGTCACTACCGCTATCGCGACCTCGCCAACGCGCTGCACACGATCCCTGACGTGCAGATCGCGATCGCCGTGCTCCTCACGGCGGTCGCCTACGCGATCCTCCCGGGATACGACGCGCTCGCGCTCGCGTATGCCGGTCGTCCGCTGCCACTGCGACGCGTCGCCTTCGGCTCACTGATCGCCTATGGGCTCAGCCAGACGTTAGGCTTCGCCGCACTCACCGGCAACGCGGTTCGTTATCGATTCTGGTCGTCGTGGGGACTGTCCACGGCGGAGATCGCACGCGCCGCCGCCTTTGCCAGCTCGACGTTCGTGCTCGGCGTCGTCGCGATCGCCGGCGTCGTCCTCGTCGTCGAGCCGGTCGGAACGGTAGCGCTGCTTCACGTTCCGCTGCTGCTCGCGCGCGCCGTTGGTGTCGCCTGCATCTGCCTCGTCGCTGCGTTTCTCGCGTGGAGTGCGCTCCGCCACGAGCCCGTGCGCATCCGCAGCTTCGAGATTCCTGTTCCGCCGCTCTCGACCGCGGCGCGACAGCTGGCGCTCGCGATTGCCGATTGGAGCATAGCCGGCGCCGTCCTTTTCGTGCTGCTTCCGGCCGGCATGCGCCCGGGCTTCGTTCCCTTCCTTGGCGTCTTTCTCCTCGCGCAGTTCGTCGGGCTGTTGAGTCACGTCCCCGGCGGACTCGGTGTCTTCGAGGCGCTGATGGTCGTGCTCCTCGGCCCCGCGCTCGGCGCGCG
>JAICUE010000188.1 GCA_025936015.1 Gemmatimonadaceae bacterium | reverse complement strand
CCGATCGATGACGATCGGCTTCGGCGTCTTCTTCTTGCCCGTATCACTCTTCGCCGCGGCGGTGTCGGGATCGTCCTCGACGACGACGGCGATCCGCCGGCTGTCCGGCGACCATTCATACGAATCGACGCCGCCCTTGAAGTCGGTCAGCTTCTGCGCTTCTCCGCCCTGCCGGTCGAGGAGCCAGATCTGCCCGTCGTCGAGTCCCTGCCGCGCCGAGACGAACGAGATCCAGCGGCCGTCGGGACTGAACCGTCCACTGCTCTCACCTTCGTTGGTCGTCGTGAGGCGAATGTGGGTCGCGCCGTCGATGCTCGACATCCAGACATCGGAATCGTTCTTGTCACGCGACGAATCAGCCGATGACACCGTGTACACGACCCACTTGCCGTCGGGCGAGCGATGAGGATCGCGGACGTCACGAAGGCGATAGATGTCATCCGGCCTGACGCCACGCCTTGCTTTTCCCTGGGCGAAGGACTGGCACGGCGCGAGGACGGCGGCGGCGAGCACCGTTGCAGTGAGGAGGCGCATGGATGGGATTCAACTGGCGGAGAGTGGGGAACAGCCGTCGATGGGGCGATTCTAGTGCGCGGTGGCGCTACTGTCCATGCGTGACGGGGAGAGTCGACTGCGTTGATAGTCGAGAGTCGACACTGCCTTGATAGTCGAGAGTCGATGCTGCCTTGATAGTCGAGAGTCGACGCTGCCTGATAGTCGAGAGTCGACGCTGACTGATAGTCGAGAGTCGACACGGCCTTGATAGTCGACAGTCGATGCTGCAGGAGAGTCGATAGTCGAAATTACCGATGGTCGAAAACGCCCGGCCACTGGGGGTCAGAACGGCGGTGGCGTCAAACGGAACAACCCCGCGGAGCGGGCAGTGTCGACTCTCGGTCTTCCGACTCTCGACTGTCACAGCAGCTTCGACTCTCGACTGTCAATGCAGCGTCGACTCTCGACTATCAAGGCAGCGTCGACTCTCGACTATCAAGGCAGCGTCGACTCTCGACTATCAAGGCAGCGTCGACTCTCGACTCTCGCTCTTCCCGACCCCGGAGTCTCGCGGCTACCGGCGGATTCGCCCCCCTCCTTCTCCCGCCACCAGCGCCTCGACTTCGGCGACGCTGACTCGGTTCACGTCGCCCGGAACGAAATGCTTCAGCGCCGACGCCGCCGTCGCGAACTCGAGCGCCCGGGCAGCGTCGTTGTACGCGAGCAGCCCGTAGATGAGTCCCGCCGAGAATGCGTCGCCGCCGCCGACGCGGTCGATGATGCCGTCGAGCTGGTAACGCCGGCTCGTGTACAGTCGCGATCCGTCGTACATGCAGGCCGCCCACCCCTGCGAGTCCGCGGTCGCCCCGTCCCGGAGCGTGATGACCTGCTTCTTCAGGTTCGGGTACGCCTCCATCACCGCGGCCGCGAGTTCTCCGTATGCCGTCGCGTTAGGCACGCCCCTGGTCTCGGGGGCTTCGACGCCGAGCATCGTCTGGCAGTCGTCGCGGCCGGCGATGCCGATATCCACGTTGCGGACGATGTCGGGCATCACGTCGCGTGGATGCTTTCCCCACTGCCACAGCTTGCCGCGATTGTTGTAGTCGCAGGAAACCGTGATCCCCGCCGCGCGCGCGGCCTTGGCGGCGTCGAGGGTGATCGCCGCAGCCTCGGCGCTGATCGCGGGAGTGATCCCGCTGATGTGCAGCCATCGCGCGCCAGCGAGGACGGCGGGCCAGTCGAATTCCTCGCGCCGGGCCGTCGCCATCGCGGAACCGGCTCGGTCGTAGACAACGCCCGACGATCGCGGACCGGCGCCCGCCTCGAGATAGTAGACGCCGACGCGATCGCCACTGCGGGCGATGCGGCTCGTGTCGATCCCGAACGCGCGCAGTGCAGTGAGGGCCGCGTCGCCTAACGGGTTGGCGGGGAGCGCGGTCGTGAAGGCGGTCGGCAACCCGAACTGGGCGAGCGAGGCGATCACGTTCGCTTCGGCGCCGCCGAACGTTGCTTCGAGTACCGGGGATTGGAGCAGCCGCTCGTTGCCCGGCGACTTGAGGCGAAGGAGGACTTCACCGAATCCAACGACGCGTCCCGTCGCGCTCACGTCTCGCCTCCCTGCGCGGCGGCGACGGTCCGCTCGGTCTCGGCGCGGATCGCGGCGAAATCTCCGTTCGCGATCCAGTCGGCGGGGGCCATCCACGATCCGCCGCAGGCGACGATGCGCGGAAACGCGAGGTAGCTCGCGAGATTCGCGCGAGTGATCCCACCTGTCGGCATGAACTCGACGTCGCCGTAAGGCGCGGCGATCGCTTTCAGATAGGGCAGCCCTCCCGCCGGCTCCGCTGGGAAGAATTTCACGACGCGCAGGCCCCGCATCAGCGCGGCCTCGATCTCGGACGGCGTGCAGATTCCGGGGAAAACCGGCATCTCACGCTCGGCGCAGTAGTCGACGACTGCGGGATTGAACCCGGGGGCGACGATGAACGACGCGCCCGCGTCGACGGCGGTGTCGACCTGCGCCGGCGTCAGCACCGTGCCGGCGCCGAGCAGCATCTCGGGCTGCGCGTCGCGCATGCGGCGGAGTGCATCGGCGGCTGCCTTCGTCCGGAACGTCACCTCCGCGCAGGGCAGGCCGCCATCAGTCAGCGCGGCGGCGAGTGGCGCGGCGTGCTTCGCGTCCTCGATCACGATCACCGGGACAACGCGCAGCGCGCGGAAGAGCGACGCAATCTCTGGGTTCGTCATCCGAGGCAATATGACGGTTTCGCTGGTCTCCGCGCCACCGCGCATACGCGTGATACGGTCATCCCATCATCGACTCGGCCATCACTCGCGACTCGTCGCGAGGCGGGATCGTCCCGAACCGCTCGACCACCTGCATCGCCGCGCGGATGTAGCCTAACGCGTAGGCCATCCCCGCGTGCCAGGGCGCGTCGCAGCTCATCTCCGGGGTGTGGTCGGGGATGATCACTCCATCGTAGCCGACGTCGCGGAGGATGCTCAGCGCGCGCAGCATGTCGAGGTCGCCCTCGTCGACGAACACTTCCTGGTAGAGCGGCACCTTCCCGCGCACGTTCCGGAAGTGGACGTAGGCGATTCGACCCTGGCGTCCGTAATGCTCGATGCTGTCGTACACGTCGCCCTCGCGCATCTCCTGCAGCGAGCCGAGGCAGAACTCGAGCGTGTTCGACTTGCTCGGCGCGAGGTCGATTACGCGCTGGTACTTGTGCGGCTGGTTGACGAGACGCGCCGTGCCGCGAAGGAAATCCGCCGGCGGATCGTCGGGGTGCAGCGCCATCTTCACCCCCGCCTCCTCGGCGACCGGGATGATCTGCGAGAGGAACCACTCGAAGCGCTGCCAGAGCTCCTCGGGCGAGACGCGCGGCACCATGCCCTTCGGAGCGTTCGGGTCGTAGATCATGTTCCACACCATCCCATTCGGGATCGGTGTCTGCGGATCGATCTTCGACTCGTCGTAGCGCACGGAGATCGCGTCGCCGCGGCCGAACGGCCCGCGTGTCCAGCCCCAGACGCCGGCGAGGCTGAAGTTGTAGCCCATGATCGGGATTCCAGCTTTGCCGACGGCGCGGATCATCTGCTTCACGTCCTCGAGCTGCTGCTTTTTTTGCGGACCGTCGAGGAGGATGTCATGCCAGTGCGCAGGATCGAAGTTCTCGATTGCTTCCCACTTCAATCCCGCGGCCTCGATGCTCTTCTTGATGTCGCGGAGCTCCTCGTACCTCCAGAGCTTGCCCTTCGCGTCGGTCGTCCCCCAACCCATGTTGAACTCGCCACTGTCGAGCACCGGGCTGCGCCCGGCGAAGTAGTTCACGAGGTGCACGACGAGATGCGAGACACCGGCCTGCTTGGCAAAGCGGAAATTGTCCTCGCTGAGGAGTCCGCGATACAACCCGATTCCGAGCTTCATGGTTGGTATTGCTGGCTGTTGCCGATTGAAGCGCGCGCCTGACGATCAGACGCCGCTGAACGAGCTGAATCCACCGTCGATCGGTATCACCGCGCCGGTGACGAACGACGCGGCGTCACTGCAGAGCCAACGAATCGCGCCGCAGATCTCCTCCGGCTTGCCGAAGCGCCCCATCGGTGTCTTCGCGAGCACGGCCTTCGACCGGTCGGTGTAGCTCCCATCCTCGCGAACCAGGACGTTGCGATTCTGCTCGGTGATGAAGAAGCCGGGCGCGATCGCGTTGACGCGCATTCCGTCGCCGAAGCGGCGGGCGAGATCGACGGCCATCCATTTCGTGAATGTATCGATCCCGGCCTTCGCGACTGAATAGCCTAACACTCCGCTCATCGCCATCTGCGCCGCCATCGACGAGACGTTGATGATGCATCCCTTCTTCTGTTCAGCCATCGCCTCGCCGAAGACGAGGCTCGGGACGACGCTCCCGTGCAGGTTGAGCTTGACCACCTCGTCGAACGCGTCGATCGGCATTCCGAAGGGCGCGACGTTGTCGGTGCGCGACCTGGCGACGTTGCCGCCGGCGGCGTTGATCAGGATGTCGATGCGTCCCCAGCCGCCGAGCAGAACAGCGCGCGCCGTGCGCAGCGCATTCTCGCTGGTGACGTCGGCGGTGAGCGCCATCGCGTCGCTGCCTGACGCTCGCAGCGATGACGCCATCTGTTCGGCGCGGGACTTGGTGCGTCCGAGGATGGCGATCCGCGCGCCGGATTCCGCGAGCGCGCGCGCCATCGCGCCGCCGAGTACGCCGGCGCCGCCGGTGACGACCGCGACGCGGCCGGTCAGATCGAAGGAAGCGAAGCTCATGTGCTGAAGATTAGCGAGACGCTACTGGAAGTCGGTCTGGAGGAGTACCAGCCGCCGGTCGCCCCGGAAGCCGAGTGCTACGCTGGTGACGCCGGATGGAATCGGATTCGTCACGACGGTGGTGCCGTGCGCCGGGACGATCTGTTGCACAGCGGCACCATCGAGGGTGACCGTTATGACGAGGTCGCTGTCGGCGGGATTCTCGACGGTCGTGAGGAGCGCCGTCCGTCCCGCGGGGATCCGGAATGCAACGAGCCCGCTCCCCTCGGTCGTGCCCTTCCCCGGCTGCACCGAGCCGCCTAACGTGTAGCCGTACGGCCCGAACGGCCGGCGGCCATGCGCGACGTACTGGATCGACGGCTTCGAGTTCCATCCACCCGGTCCGCCGGCGATGTGGAACCCTTCGGCGTTCACCGAGACCGGATATTCCGCCGCCAATTCGGCTGGGACGCGCGGTTCGGTGTTGAGCAGCAGTCCGCTGTACACCTCGGGCACGACGCCGCGCTCCGAGCCATAGTCGCCCCAGACGATCTTCGAGTCGATGTATGGATGCGGCGCGGCGAGCGAGTCGCCGGCGACGTAGCGGACGAGGTTCAGCAGCAGGCGGTCGGCGACCGGATCGAGGCCCGCGCGCGGCGCGAGCCCGAAGGCGGAGACGAGCACGCGGCCGCTGCCTGACGTTTCCTCGACGAGCGCGAGGCCCTCGAGCCCGTGATCATAGTTGGCGAGGACGTCGAGCTTCGTCAGGTCCGCGTCGCCCGTCGGCGCGAAGCCCGCGGTCACCGGATACACGCCGGGGAAACCCTGGCGCGACTCGTTCCAGCGCGTCGGATCGGACCAGAGGAACAGCCGATCGCGGTCGATCCCGTCGAGCACTGGATGGTCGGCGCGCTCGGGATTGCCCGCCATCCCCTGGCGAAAGGGGCGTCCGCCGGGATAGACCAGTCCGTGATCGAGCGGCGCGCTGCGCGCGCCTAACGGTACCGGGAGCCAGCTCAGGT
>JAICUE010000444.1 GCA_025936015.1 Gemmatimonadaceae bacterium | reverse complement strand
GAATGCCGCGCGCGTCTATCCGATCGGCGCAATATCCGTTGCGCAGAAGGGAGAATCGCTGGCCGAGTTCGGCGAGATGGTCGGCGCCGGCGCGGTCGCGGTGAGCGACGATGGGAAGCCGGTGGTCAGCGCGCAGCTGATGCGGAGCGCACTCGAGTACGCGCGCACCTTCGGCATTCCAGTCGCCGATCACTGTGAGGAACCAACGCTCGCGCACGGCGGCGCGATGAACGAGGGGATCGTCAGCGCGCGACTTGGCCTCAAGGGGATCCCGAGCGAAGCCGAAGAGATCATGGCCATTCGCGACATCCTGCTCGCGCGGCGCACCGGCGGGCACGTGCACCTCTGCCACATGAGCACGCGCGGTTCCGTGGAGCTGATTCGCTGGGGAAAGGAGCGAAAGATCAACGTGACCGCGGAAGTGTGTCCGCATCATCTCTCGCTGACCGAGCAGGAGGTGGACGGCTACAACACCAACGCGAAGATGAATCCGCCGCTGCGCACCGCCGACGACGTGGCCGCGCTCCGGGACGCGGTGAAGGACGGAACGGTCGACGTCATCGCGACCGACCATGCGCCGCACCATTACGACGAGAAGGAGCGCGAGTTCGCCGACGCGCCTAACGGCATCGTCGGACTCGAGACCGCGCTCGCGGTGAACGTGACGTGGCTGGTCGCGAGCGGGATCATCGGATTGCCGACGCTGATCGAACGGATGTCGACCAGTCCGGCGAAGCTCTTTCACCTGCCAGGCGGGAGCCTGCGCGCTGGCGGCGAAGCGGATGTGACCGTGTTCGACCCGGCCGCGACCTGGACCGTCGATCCCGGCAACTTCGTGTCGAAGGGACGAAACACGCCGTACGCCGGCCGCACGCTGACCGGACGGGTACGTGCGACCGTCGTCGGCGGGCGGGTCATCTACCGGCCCGCCCGGTAAGACTCGCGTGAGCATCGCGATCCGGCGCGAGATCGTCAGCGTCTGCCGGCGTCTTTACGAGCGCGGGCTCATCGCCGGACAGGACGGAAACGTCTCCGTCCGGTTGCCCGGCGGGCGCGTGCTCGTCACTCCAGCAGGGATGTCGAAGGTGGATGTCGGAGCGAGCGACCTGGTCGAGATCCGTCTCGGTGAGGTCGCGTCGTCACGGGCGCCGCGCGGCGGAGATCGGAGCGGCCCGCGCGCGTCGTCGGAGGTGCTGATGCACCTTCGCATCTACGAGCGGCGTCCCGATGTGAACGCTGTCGTGCACGCCCATCCGCCGGCGGCGACTGCATTCGCCGTTGCCGGTGAGAGCTTCATGGATTGCGTGTTGCCGGAGGTTATCTTTCAGGTCGGGCAGGTGCCATTGCTGCGGTACGCGACGCCCGGGACGACGGCGCTCGCTGACAGCTTCGAGCCGTACCTCGCGACGCACGATGCCTTCCTTCTCGCGAACCATGGTGCAACGACGGTCGGGCGGTCGCTGCTCCTCGCGCACCAGCGGATGGAGAGCCTCGAGCACGCGGCGCGGATCATCTTCACGGCGCGACAGCTGGGCCGGGTGAATACGTTGAATGGTGAGCAGGTGGCGGAACTGATGGCGGCGCGGCAACGCGCCGGACTAGGCGGACCATATCCCGGCTGTTCGACGACGGGCAGCGGGCGAGAGAAGCGATGACGAATCCTGCAGCAAATCCGATGGACGCTGTTGCCGCTCTCATGCTCGAGCGGCAGCGCTACGAGGACTGGATCGCGCAGCTCGAGAGCCGCCGCTCGATCACCCCGCCGCACGTCTTCGAGCGGGTTCGCGGCGACTATGACGCCCGTCTCCGCGAGGTCACGCAGCAGCTCATCGGGCGCACCGCCGAGGTGCAGGCGACCGTCGCCGCGCTCACCGAGCGGCTGGCGCGAATGCAGAGCGAGGAGACGGCGATCCGCGACGAGCGCTACGAGGCGGAGCTGCGCTCGCACGTCGGCGAAGTGACCGCGGCGCAGTGGAGCGCGATCGAGCGCGAGAGCGACGAGCGCATCGCCAAGCTCACCACCGAGCGCACGTCGATCACGGGCGAGATCGCCCGGCTGCAGCAGCTGCTGTCGATGACCGGCGGCCGCAGCGCCGTCTCGGCCGGAGCCGAGAAGGCGGCGCCCGAAGTGGCGCGGAGCGAGAAGGGCGCGGAGCCGCCGCGCTCGGCGTCATTCGACGAGCTGGAGTTCCTCAAGTCGGTTACCGACGGAACGCGCGCCGGCTCCGCCTCGGCCAAGGGCGCGGCCAAGCCCGAGCCGACAGCGCCGCCGAGGACGAGTGCCGCCGTCCCGCGTGCCGCAACGCCATCCGCCGGCTCGGCGGGGATCGCTGACGTCGGTACGGCGCCGGCGCCGGGGAGGCTGAGCAACGGCGGCAACGGCAGCGCGCCTAACGCTGGCCTCGTCCCCGCGCCGGAGCCGACGTTCTCGGGGAGCGAATCGGGAAGCGCGACGAACAACGGCTCGGAAGAGGAGTCGGACGCCCTCCCGGAGCGCGAGCCCGACGCCGTTCCCGCGTTCCTTCGTGACGTCCCGCAGGAGCAGACGAAGACGCTGCGCTGCGGCGAGTGCGACGCCATGAACTATCCGACCGAGTGGTACTGTGAGCGCTGTGGGGCGGAGCTTGCTGGCCTTTGAGGGGCGAGCGAGTTCAATCGACACTGCGATGAGTGCCGAGTGAGGTCGCCCGCTGTCGCGGGCGCCAACGTGACTGCGCCACGGTGGACAGTGGCGACTCGAGGCGGCGCCTAACGCGTGCTGGCGCCTGACGGCGAGAGGGCCCGATCGACCAAGTCG
>JAICUE010000020.1 GCA_025936015.1 Gemmatimonadaceae bacterium | reverse complement strand
TTCCTCAACTATCTCGTCCTCGTCCTCGGCGTGCTCCTGCTCGACGACCGGGCGATTGCGTGGATCATGTCGCGCCGCTGGCGTTACGTCAGCAGCGCGTCAGGCAGCGCGCCAGGCAAGGGGTCAGCTAGCGCGTCAGTCAGCGATGCCACCGCCGCGGGAGGGCGACCGGCGCCGCGTGCGCTGCGCTCGCTTGCCGCCGCGCTGATGCTCGCCTGGGTCTTCGTCGCGACGCTTGCTCCGCTCTTCGCGGCGACCGGCTTGTACGCGTTCACCCTTCCCGCGCGGGTGCTCGACCCATTCCGCATCGCGAATCAGTACGGACTGTTCGCGAGCATGACCACTGCCCGCTACGAGATCGAGTTCCAGGGAACGCGCGACGGCGCGACGTGGCGCGTCTACCCCTTTCGCTACAAGCCGCAGGATCCGCTGGAGCGGCCGGGGATCTATGCGCCGTATCAACCGCGCTTCGAGTGGAATCTCTGGTTCGCGTCGCTCGACGAGTGGCGGGCGTCGCCATGGGTCGTGCTCGCGCAGGAGCGCCTGGTCGAGGGGAGTCCGTCCGTCCTCGCGCTCTTCCGGAAGAATCCATTTCCCGAGGGGCCGCCGATCGCGGTGCGGACAGTGCTGTGGCGCTACTGGTTCACCGATCTCCCGACGAAGCGCGCGACCGGAGCATGGTGGCATCGTGAGGAGCTCGGTCCCTTCGCCGGAACGGTCTCGCGCGACGCGGACGGGCGAATCACCCTGAGCGGCAGTCCGTGAGCGTCACGCCGTGAGGCGGCGGTGATGTCCGCGCAACGTCAGCAATCGTACGGATCGCGCGCGGACTCGTGACGCAGGCCACGCTCGCGCGTACTTTCTGAACGAGCCTACCCCTCACGCCGCGCATGACCTCTGCCTCGCCCAAACGCATCCTCGTCGTCGATGACGATCCGGCTATCTGCCGCGCCTACAGCGAGGTGCTCTCGGCGAGTGGCTACGACGTCGTCACCGCGGGGAGTCGAGCCGATGCGCTTGCCGCGGTCGACCGCTCGGCGGGCTCGATCGACGCGTTGATCCTCGACATCGGCCTTCCCGATGCTGATGGTGCGGACGTCGCGCGCGACATCGCCGACCGCATCGGGCAGCGGCCGACGCTCTACGTCAGCGGCTGGGCCGAGGATTTCTGGCAGCTCTCCGAGGCACCGGGCCGCTGGCGGGTGCGGCAGAAGCCGATCCCGATTCCCTGGCTCCTCGACACGGTCCGCTGGCTCGCCGATGGCGGCGAGCCGCCGCCGAGCTGACCGTTAGGCCTGACGACCGCTACTCGACCGGCGCGGAGCCGAGGCGGATGGGCAGCGTCGCCCGTCCGGCGAGCCGGCCGTTGTCGTCGAGCCGCACGACGCCGACCTGGATCGTGTCGCCCGGTTTCCGCTCGCGCAGCACGCGCAGCAGCTCGCTCGCCGTCGGCACCGGCGCGCCATCGATCGAAACGATGATGTCGCCGGGCTGAAGTCCGGCGCGCCCGGCGGGCGTCCCCTCGCCGACCGCGCGGACGATGACGCCTTCGTGCACGGGGAGGTTGAAGCGCTCGACGATCTCCGGCGAGAGCTCGGCCGGGTTGATGCCGAGGTAGGGCCGGGTGATGTGCCCCGTCGTCAGCACCTGGTTGGCGATGTCCTGCGCGAGGTTGATCGGGATCGCGAAGCCGAGCCCCGTGGTGCCCTGGAGGATCGCGCTGTTGATCCCGATGACGCGACCCTGCGAGTCGAGCAGTGGCCCGCCGGAGTTGCCAGGGTTGATCGCCGCATCGGTCTGGATCAGCCCACCGAGCTCGAAGCCGCGCGGGCTGCGATTGATCGCCGAGATGATCCCGGTCGTCACCGTCCGGTCGAGGCCGATCGGATTGCCGATCGCGATCGCCGTCTGGCCCACCTCGATCTGGTCGGAGTTGCCTAACGGCGCAGTCGGCAGCCCGGTGAGCTGGACGCGGACGACCGCGATGTCGACGGTCGGGTCGCGACCGAGCACCTGGCCGGCGATCTGGCGGCCGTCGGCGAGGCCGACCTCGACGCGTGATGCGGTGCCGACGACGTGGGCGTTGGTGATGATGATGCCGTCAGCGCGAACGATCACTCCGGAGCCGAGCCCGACGCCGGGATCGGTCACGCTCACGACGGCCGGCGTCGCCTGCTTCGCGACGCGAATGATCGTCGCTTCGTCCGGGAGCCGCGCCTGGGCGCCGGCCGCGCCGGGTGCTACGAGAGCGAGTAGCGCGACCGCGACCGCCGCGGTCAGCGTGGGGCAGGAGGAACGAATGTCGAACGTCGTGCGCATGTGCGGGGCTGGTTCGTGCTACGCAGCTCCGCCCAGGGCGCAGTCGTGCGCGAGGTGCCGCTGCTCGATCTGCACTGTCGCATGCTCGATGCCGAAATGGTCGTGCAGGTGGCGGCACGCGGTCCCGATCAGTGCATCGGTGTTGCCGCCGTCAGGCACGACGAGATGGGCGGTGAGCGCCGCGTGCGTCGTGCTCAATCCCCAGATGTGGACGTCATGCACGTCGCGGACGCCGGGGAGCGAGCCGAGGTACGCGGTCACTTCTTCGGTGTCGATTCCCGCTGGCACCGCATCGAGCGCGAGGTTCAGCGAATCGCGCAGCAGTCCCCAGCTGCCGGCGGTGATGAGCGCGACGAGCGCGAGGCTGACGATCGGATCGATGAGCGTCCAGCCCGTCCAGGCGATGCCGAGCGCGGCGACGACGACTCCCGCCGATGCCGCGGCGTCGCCCATCATGTGAAGAAACGCGCCGCGGATGTTGAGGTCCGCGTGCCGCCCGCGCATGAAGCCGAGCGCGGTGCCGACGTTGATGCAGATCCCGATCAGCGCGACGACCATCACGGTGTTCGTCGCGACGGGGCCGGGATTGCTGATGCGGTGCACGGCTTCGACGGCGATCGCACCGACGGCGATCAACAGGAAGCCGGCGTTCCCGAGCGCGGCGAGAATCGAGAAGCGACGCAGCCCGTAGGTGCGGCGCGTCGTCGGGCGCCTGGCGGCGAGCATCGTGCCGACCCACGCCAGCCCGAGACCGAGGACATCGCCGAGGTTGTGGCCGGCGTCGGCGGTGAGCGCGAGCGAGTGCGCCCGCGCGCCATAGATCGCCTCGGCGATGACGAACGCCAGGTTCAGGCTGATCCCGATCGCGAAGGCGCGGTCGTAGCGCGCGGGCGCGTGATGATGGTGATGGTGATGTGCTTCCACCCTGAAGCGTACGATGCCGATGGCGGTTGCGTCAACGCTGCCGAATGCCGGTGACGAGCAAAAAAAACGCGCGACGGCGGTTGCCGTGGCGCGAGGCTCGCGTGATCGTTCGGCGTGACGACGCCGAACGACGCATCGCCGACCCGGGCACAGTCCCTCGAGCGGAAGCTGCCGCTCCTGATCACGACGCTCCTGGCGGCGGTGCTCGCGCTTTCCCTCGGCCTGACGTACGCGACGCTGGCGAACTCGGCGCGCGCCGTCGCCCGCGATCGGATCGAACACTCGGCGGGCCAGCTGGCGAGCCTCGCCCGCGAGTCGATGACGCGGCTGCGAACAGCGGTCAGCGGTGCCGCCGGCGACAGCGCGCTGCGCGCCGCGCTTGCCAACCCGACGCGCGCCAGGGTCGCCGCGGCGTCGGCTCGCCTCCAACGGGTGCTCACGCCTAACGATACCGGAGTCGCGATCGACCTGTTGACGAACGACGGACGGCGGGTCGCCTTCGCCGGTCGCGACGAGGCGTTCCCGCCTGACGTCGACCAGGATGAAGTCGACACGGTGATCGACCGCCTGCATCTCGCCGGGTCGCCGGACTCCGTTCGCGTCGGCGCGCTGTACGCCCAGGATGGACACCCCCACTTCTGGATCGTGGCGCCGGTGCGCGATGCGGGGCGCCGCGTCGGCTATGTCGCGCGCGAGATTCGCATCGCCGGTGGGCGGGCCGCCGATGCGACGATCGAGGCGCTCGCCGGCCCGGGGGTCGCCTCGTACTACCGGAATACCGACGGCTCGCTCTGGTCGACGCTCGGCGGACAGGTCGCGACGATGCCGGCGACGCGCGAGCAGAGCAGTCACGGGCTGTTCGTCACGCGCCCGCGCGTCGGCCGGTTGCTCACCGCCGAGCAGCCGGAGATCGGCGGACCATTCGGCCTGGTGGTCGAGATTCCGGAGAGCGCGGTGCTCGCCGCGCCGCGTGCGGCGGTGGCGCGGCTCGCGGTTGCGAGCCTGATCCTGCTGGTGGTTGGTGCGGTTGCGGCCTGGCTGGTGAGCCGGCGGATCACGCGTCCGCTCGCGTCGATCACCAGCGCCGCGGAGTCGATCGCCCGCGGCGACCTCGGCGTCCGCGTCAAGCCACGCGGCGACGAAGAGCTCCGACGACTGGCCGCGAGCTTCAACCGGATGGCGGACGAGATCCGGGTCACCCACAGCGAGCTGGAGATGCAGGCCGCGGAAGCGGAGGCGGTCGCGGTCGATCTCGATCGGGCGCGCGCGCAGGCGGAGGACGCGAATCGGGCGAAGTCCGATTTCCTCGCGGTGATGAGCCATGAGCTGCGCACGCCGCTGAACGCGATCGCGGGCTACACCGAGCTGATCGAGCTCGGACTCCGGGGGCCGGTGACCGACGCGCAGCTGCGCGACCTCGCCCGCATCCGCATCAGCCAGCAACATCTGCTCGGCCTGATCAGCGGAGTGCTCGACCTCAGCCGGATCGAATCCGGACGCGTGAGCTATGACCTCGCGGTCGTACCGCTCGACCCGTTCCTGTCCGGACTCGACGGACTGGTCGCGCCGCAAGCGGAGGCGAAGTCACTCACGCTCGAGTATCAGCCGGCTCCGGAAGGGCTTGCCGCGCTCGCCGACCGCGAGAAGCTGCGGCAGATCCTGTTGAACCTTCTCTCGAACGCGATCCGCTACACCCCATCGGGCGGGAAGGTGACCATCAGTGCCGGGGCGCGCGACCCGCGGACCGCCGCGATCACGGTGAGCGACACGGGCATCGGGATCGCGGCGGAGGAACAGGAAAAGATCTTCGAACCGTTCGTCCAGCTGGACCGTTCGCTGACGAAGATCCGCGACGGGATCGGGCTCGGGCTGGCGATCAGCCGCGACCTCGCTCGCGGGATGGGAGGCGAAATCAGAGTGGCGAGCGATGGCCCCGGCCAGGGTTCGCAGTTCATCGTGACGCTGCCGCGGGCGACGCTCACCGGTCGCGAGCAGATTACGGCGTCGACGGGCGAGATGCCCGCCTTGCGTTAGGCAGCGCGCACTTCTTCCACCATCGCACCGCACAGGTTTCCATGTCCAGCTATGCCAGATCGACGAACTACTCGCGCCGGGTCGACACCGGACTCTTCATCCTCCGGCTGGTGGTCGGGATCGTCTTCCTGATGCATGGGGGACAGAAGCTGTTCGTCTACGGATTCGGCGGAGTGACCGGTGCGTTCGCGCAGATGGGGATCCCCGCGCCCGGCATCACCGGGCCGCTCGCCGGGATCGTCGAGTTCCTCGCCGGGGGCGCGCTCGTCATCGGGCTGCTGACCCGTCTCGCCGCCGTCGGGCTCGCGATCGACATGCTCGGCGCGATCCTGTTCGTGCATCACAAGGGCGGCTTCTTCCTGCCTAACGGCTACGAGTTCGCCCTGACCCTGCTCGCCGCCAACGTCGCGATCGCCTTTGCCGGCGCCGGCTACTACTCGATCGACCGCATCATCGCCGATCGGCGCGCGCACCGCTGATGGCCGCGGCCTACGGGATCGCGCCGCCCGGCTACCGACTGCCTGACGCGACGCGGCTCGGTCGCGTGAGGCTGCAGGTCGCCGATCTCGCGCGGTCGCTCGCATACTACGAACGCGTGCTCGGCTTGCGGGTGATCTCGCGCGACGCGGCGAGCGCCGCGCTCGGAGCGGCTGGCGGGAACGACGTGATCGTCGAGCTGCACGAGCGACCGGGCGCCACGCCGGTCCCGCACAACGGGCGCCTCGGGCTCTATCACTTCGCGATCCTCCTGCCCGATCGCGGCGCGTTAGGCAGCTTCGTCGCGCACCTCGCGGCGATCGGGATGCGGGCCGGCATGTCCGACCATCTCGTCAGCGAAGCGGTCTACCTCACCGATCCGGATGGACTCGGGATCGAGGTGTACGTCGACCGGCCGCGGAACGAATGGCGCCACGAGGGGCGCCAGCTGCTGATGACCACCGAGCCGCTCGACGTCGACAGCGTCATCGGCGCGAGCGCTGGCGCGGCGTGGACCGGGATGCCCGCTGGTACGCGGCTCGGTCACGTGCACCTGTTCGTGTCCGACCTCGCCGCCGGGGAGAAGTTCTATCACGCCGGCCTCGGCTTCGACAAGACGGTGTGGAGCTACCCGGGCGCGCTCTTCCTCGCCGCTGGCGGCTACCATCATCATCTCGGCACCAACACCTGGGCGCGACATGCGTCGCCGGCGAACGAGCACGATGCGCGGCTCCTCGACTGGGAGGTCGTCGTCCCGGCGGCGACGGATGTCACCGCGGCGGCGGCGAGCCTCGCGGCAGCGGGAGCGGCGGTCGAGTGGGGTGAGACCGGGGCCGCGGTTCGCGATCCGTGGGGGACGCGGGTGCGGCTGATCGCGGAGGACGGTGTTGCCTAACGTTCGCCGCGGGGTGGTCGTGCTCGGACCACCGGCCATCGTTGCACTGCTCGGGATCATCACCGCGCTCGGCGTGCGCCGCGAGCGCGTCGAGACGGGGTGGGTGACCCACAGCTACGTGGTGCGCGGGAAGATCGACGAGGCGTTCACCGTGCTGCGCGACGTCGAGGCGGGGGTGCGCGGCTTCGTGATCACCGGCGATACCGCGTCGCTGCTCGCGTACCGGACACGGCTTCCGGCGGCTGTCAACGCGGTGAACGACATTCGCGCGCTCACCGCCGACAACCCGGTCCAGGGGGCGCGCGTCGCACGACTCGACACCCTCGTCACGGCGAAGGTCGCCGAATTTCACGCAGTGGTCGCGGCCGCCAGCGCCGGCGGTCTCGATTCGGCGCGCACGCTCGTGCGCAGAAGCCAGCAGCGCCGCCTCGTCAATAACATCCGGACGCTGCTCGCCCGGATGGACGCCGACGAGGCCGAGCTGCTGGGCAGCCGCCTGCGCAACGTCGAGCGGCAGCGGCGCATCGTCATCCTCGTCGTCGTGATCGGGACCGTCGTCGCCACCGCGCTCGCCTGGCTCGCGCTGCAGATGCTCCTGCGCGGCTCGCGCCAGCTCGAGTCGCAGCGTGCCGCGCTCGCGCGCAACCGCGACGAGCTGCTCGAGACGACGGAGCAACTGAAGGCGCGCACCCTCGCGGCCGAGGAAGCGAACCGGGCGAAGGCGCAATTCCTGACGACGATGAGCCACGAGCTTCGCACGCCGCTCAACGCGATCGACGGCTACGCCGAGTTGATCGAGATGGAGCTGCGCGGCCCGATCACGCCCGAACAGGCGCAGGACCTGGCGCGGATCCGGCGCAGCCAGCGGCACCTGCTCTCACTGGTGAACGACGTGCTCAACTTCGCGCGACTCGAGGCGGGGCGAATCGAATGGGACATCACCGACGTCGCCCTCGACGACACGCTGCAGGTGGTGGAGGCACTGCTCCGCCCGCAGCTCGAGTCGAAGGGGATCAGCTATCGGCGCGATGGAACCGGCAGCGGCGTCCTCGTCCACGCCGATGAGGAGAAGCTCCGGCAGATTCTCCTCAACCTGCTCACCAATGCCTACAAGTTCACGCCGAGCGGCGGTGAGGTGTCGATCCACTGCGAGGCCGACGAGCGGGACGTGCGCATCAAGGTGCGCGACACGGGCCGCGGGATTCCCGCCGACAAGATCGCCACTGTCTTCGACCCGTTCGTGCAGGTCGATCGCCACCTCACCGGCGACAGCCAGCAGGGGGTCGGTCTCGGCCTCGCGATCAGCCGCGACCTCGCGCGCGGGATGAATGGCGACCTCGACGTCACGAGCACCTCCGGGGTCGGGTCGGAATTCGTCCTGAGCATCCCGCGCGGCGGGTACAGGTCGAAGACGCCGTCACCGGACGCGGCTGACCAGTCGCTCTGATCGAGGGGTCGTGGCGCGAATGTTGACGCGATCCCGCTCTCGATCTCGTCCTCTCTTCTCGTGCCGCCACCGGTGTGAGCTTGCCATCATCCGTTCTGCTGCTCTCGGACGACTCGGTGACCCTCGCGCTGATGGGACTCCTCGTCGAGCTGGCCGACTTCGCGCCGGTCTTCGCCGCCCGTGAGGAACGTCCCGAGGATGCGCTCGCCCGGGCGCGACCCGTCCTCGCCGCGCTGATCGACGATTCGCTCGACGCGGTGCGCTCCGACGTCTTCTTCGCGCGCGCCGCGCGCCACCATGTCGCGGTCGCGATCTTCTCCGGGCGCGGCTCGCGCGGCGAGCTGAAGGCGCGGATCGCCGAGCGCGGCATCCCCTACCTGGAGCTGCCGGCGCAAGCCGCGGATCTCGCCCGGGTGATTCGCGCGACGGCGTCGGGCTCGCCGGCGAAGCGTCGCGACAGCTGCCGCGCCTGAGGGACCGCCCAACAGCCGCCTAACGGCTGCCTGATGCCTGCCTGACGCCTGCCTGACGCCTGCCTGACGCCTGCCTAACGGCCGCCGAGTGCGCTCTCGACAGCGGCGATGAGCGCGTCGCCGACCAGGGGCTTCTGGAGCAGCGACAACCCGTCGATCTCCACGTCGTGCAGCGGATCGACGAAACCCGAGACCATCACGATCGGGACGCGGTCGCCACGGGCACGGATCGCGCGCGCGAGCTCGCGGCCATTCATTCGCGGCATCGACATGTCGGTGACGATGACGTCGAAGCGTGGCTCGGCGCGCTCGTATGCCTCGAGCGCGGCTTGTCCGTCGATGCTTTCCGTGACGATGTAGCCGGCCGCCGCGAGCATCCGCCGCGTCGCGGTGCGGACGTGGTCATCGTCCTCGGCAAGGAGGACGCGGGCGCCCGCCGCGCTGACCATCCGTGGCGACGCGCTGGCACCGCTCCCCCTCGCGCCGTCGTCCTCGGCGCTTGCCGGGAAGAAGACGGTGAAGGCCGTCCCCTCGCCGATCGCGCTTTCAACGAATACCGAGCCGCCCGTCTGCGTCACGATGCCGTACACCGTCGCCAACCCGAGGCCGGTGCCGCCCGCGGCCTCCTTCGTCGTGAAGAAGGGATCGAAGATTCGCGCCCGCACCGATTCGTCCATCCCCGTCCCCGAGTCGCGGACGGCGAGCATGACGTAACGACCCGGCGCGAGCGCCGGCCAGCGCGCGTCGGGCTCGCGAAGGGAGACCGCCGCGGTCTCGATCGCCAGCGTCCCGCCGTTAGGCATCGCGTCGCGGGCGTTGACGGCGAGGTTGACGATCACCTGGTCGAGCTGCGTCGGGTCGGCGACTACGACGCCGTCTCCGGCACCGAGCTGCACGGTGATCGCGATGTCGGGGCCCAGCAATCGCCGGAGCAGTTTCTCGGTCGCGGCGACGACCGTGTCGAGCCGCACCGGCTGCGGCTGGAGGACCTGCTTCCGGCTGAAGGTCAGCAGCTGCCGCGTCAGCGCCGCCGCGCGTCCGGCGGCGTCGAGCGTTTCCTGCGCGTATTCGCGCGTGATCGCGTTCGGCTCGAGCTCGGCCAGCAGGAGCTGCCCGTAGCTGATGATGATCGTGAGCAGGTTGTTGAAGTCGTGCGCGACGCCGCCGGCGAGTCGCCCGACCGATTCCATCCGCTGCGAATGACGAAGCTCTTCCTCGAGGCGCTTTCGTTCGGTGATGTCGCGGGCGACGGTGAGCGCCGCTTCGCCGTCGGCAAAGGGAATCGGCGTCGACGCGGCCTCGAGATCGATGGGGCGCCCCGTGCCATCGAGCCGGCGGAAGCGGTGTTCCGCTATGTCGAGCACCTCGCCGTTGCCGAGGCGGGCGACCCGGCTCTGCACCAGCGCCTGCGACTTGGGATCGGCGAGGTCGGTAAGCCGAAGTCCGATCAGCGTCGCCGGGGAGGGGACGCCGAAAGTGCGGGCCGCGGTCTCATTCGCGAAGAGTACAGTTCCACCGCGATGGACGACGAGCGGATCCGGGAGCAGGTCGATCAGCGCGCGATAGCGCTTCTCGCTCTGCGCGAGCAGGATCCGGCCGCGCTCGCGCTCGTCGGCGACGCTGCCGAGAAAGAGCCCGGTTACCGCCAGCGAGGCGATGAAGGTCTGCATCTCGAGATTGTCGCGCGGGAGGGTGCCGGCGTGCTGGAGCAGGAAGATCGCCCCGATGTCGAGCACGGCGGTGAGCAGCGCGGCGCCGCGGACACCGTGAACGAGCGCGGTCCATCCGAGCGGGATGAAGCAGACGACGTAGGCGACGAAGCCGAGCTGCGGCGCGAGACCGAAACCGATCCAGAGCACGACCGGAATCGAGAGGACGAGGAGGACGTCGGTGCGGTGCGCCGGCCGCCTGACGGTGCGGGTAGCGACTGTACGGTCGCCCGCGGTCGCGGCCCGACGCTGCCACCAGAGCGCGCCGACGAGCAACGCCGGCGTCAACGCCAGCACCGCGACGACGTCGCCGAGCCAGAAGATCAGCATCGCACGCGGAACGAAGTCCAGCGTCACCGATCCGTCGGCCATCGCGTCGAGCGTCCCGATCGTCGCGGCGACAGCGGCGGCGACCGCCATCACTCCGGCGAAGACAGCGACGTCGCGAGCGCGGGAGAAGGCGGCGTCGAAGTCGAGCCGGCGGAGCACGACGGCGGCGACCGCGTACACCACCTTGAGCGACAGCGACACGACGACGACGCGCCAGAGCGGATCCGCCGGCCCGACGTATCGCGCGGCGAACACCATTGCCGCGGCGAAGATCGGGATGATCGCCCGCCATCCCCAGATGATGCACGCGGCGGCGAGGAGCGCGGCCGGCGGATACCAGACACTGACGCCGGGCCAGAGCTGGAAGACGCTGCGCAGGTGCGTCAACGCGATCCACCCGACGAACAGCCCACCGATCGTGAACGCGTTCCACGGCAACGTCAGCGACGGGGCGCGTGCGGGGCCGATCGTTTCACGATCGGCCGGGTGGGCGGCGTTCATGATGCGGTGAATCCTTGGCGTGACAGCGGCGGTCGCGAACTTCGAGTGGAGTGGGCCTCCGGTCAGGACGAGCGATACGATCTCGCGGTCAATAGAAGCCAGCAGGCGAGCGCGACCGTTTCCTTGCAATGCTCGAACGGTGGGGCTCTTTCGCGGTGTCGCCGGACGCTGTTCGTTTCCCGCTCCGCGAGGATTCACCCGCTGCATCACATCCAGCCTGGAACATGCGCCAGCCCACCCTGCTCGCCTCACTGGTCGTTGCGCTCACCGCCTGCACGCATCGGCATCCGCTGCCTAACGCGAGCACGATGCCGGCCGACGGCACCGCGCTGGTGACGCGCATGCACGACCGCTACGCCGGCCGCTGGTACCGGAGTGTGACCTTCACCCAGACGACGACCCAGCACCTGCCCGATGGCAGCGAACGGGTGTCGACCTGGCACGAAGCGCTGCGGGCGCCGGGGGTGCTCCGGATCGACATCGGCGCTCCGGCCGATGGGAACGTCGTCATCTACACGCGCGACTCGAGCTACCGGGTGCGCGGCGGAAAGCTGGTGCGGAGCGCCGCCGACGCGAACCCGTTCATGCCGTTCGTCGCGACGATGTACCTCGTCCCGGTCAGTGAAACGTTAGGCGAGCTCGCGCGGTGGCACTTCGACCTGTCGCGCATCAGGTCCGACACGTCAGGCGGCCACCTCGCCTGGGTCGTCGGCGCCCGCGATGCGAGCGACACCACCTCGCCGCAATTCTGGGTCGATGCCGAGCGGCTGGTCGCGACGCGGATCATCCTCGCGCCCGAAGCGATGGTGCCCGCGCTCGACATCGCGCTCGGCGGCTATCAGCCACTCGGCGGCGGCTGGATCGCGACCGACGTCGACATCCGGTCGGGCGGGAAGAGCATCCAGCGCGAGCAATACGCCGATCTCCGCGCCGACGTCGACCTGCCCGCGTCGATGTTCGATCCGCACCAGTGGCCCGCGGCGGCCCCGCCAGCGGAGACACATTCGCCGCGTTGAAAAGCGGCGCTCGCTATCGCGGCGGTACGGCTACTCGCGCCGGGTCTCGTGCCGACGGTCGCCGGCCCGGCGTTCGTGGTTGCTGCGCGGCTGCAGCCAGCGCGCCGAGTACCACACGGCGACCCCGATCAGGATGACGTAGACCGGGGGAAGCAGCGGCTTGTACGCCGGCGCCCAGTTGCCGAACCAGTGCAGTCCCCAGATCGAGCCGGCGATCACCAGGAGCACGACGATGAACTTCGTATGACGCCTGTGCATCCTCTTTTTCCCTTGCCAAAGTTCGCCACGCGCCGCGTTCGCCGTGCGGGTGGAATGTAATCCGGCGAATCGTGCACTGCCGGTTCCGGCGCGGGGGGTTCCGGTATTACCCGGCGGCACCGCGATCAGTTCTCCGCTGCCGCCGCAAAAGACAAATGGCGCCGGACCCAAGGGTCCGGCGCCATCGTCAATCCTCTGCTTTACTTCGCGTCCGCGTCACTCGACGCGTGCAGCGTGCTGCCTGCCGAGTGCCTTACTGTCGCTCGGCGGTTGACGCATCGGCAACCGACGCGCCTTCGATCTTCTTCAGCCGCTCCTCGAGCTCGACGCGGCGGCGATGCGTCTCCGCGGTCTCGTTCTCGATCGCGGTGATACCATCCACCTTCCGGTCGTGCTCTGCCTTCACCGTGGCCAGGCGGTTCTCGAGGCGGACGATCTGCTTGTCGTACGCGTTGAGCTGCCAGCCGAGGCGGCGGTTCTCCTGCTGCATCGCGATGACCTGGTTGCGGTCTTCGTTCATGTGCCAGACGCGATGGAACAGGGTGTTGCTTGGCGCCTTCGCCGTCACGGTGACGGTGGACAGCACGTTAGGCGCATGGCTTTCTGGACCCTGGGCCTGGGCGCGAGCGCGCGAGGCGGTCAGGGCCAGCGCCATCGCGACGAGCGCGACGGTGCGTGACATCAGCTACTCCTTTGCTGCGGGGGGGAGTATCCCGGGCACGGTGGCAGCAGCGCCACGTCCTCAACCCGGTGGAAAAACGGACTTGCGTGATACAGACGCACCAGATGTTTGTGCCGCAACGATCGCAGTTTTTTTCCCTTTCTTCATTAGGTTTTCGTGACGGCGAACGCCGCCATAGCGCTCGCGTCATCACCACCGGGCGACGCGCGGTGTGATGCGCGCGACGCGCAGCGTGCCATCACTGTGAGCAACGTTACATACAGTACGCACCAACGCGGGCACGACGACGGTTGTAGTGCTGGTTCCTTCATCTTTCACTCGAAAACTCCCGTGCCGCCACAACCGCTGATCGAATGGTCGGAACCAGTGATGGAGCTCATCGGCTTCATCGCGCTCTTCCTCACCGCCGGAGCAATCGGGTTCCGCTACTCAGCGCTTCGCGGAAAGCTTAGCGCCTCGCGGCAGCCGGCCGCATCGTCAACGGCCGCGGTGTTCGATGACTGGCCGATCTACGATGCCGCTGCCCGCCGTGGCGCGGTGCTCGGGCTCATCGGCGCGGTGATCGCGATCGTCCTCGCGGTGCAGTCGCTCCCCGCGCTCGCTCATCGTGCACATACGACGACGAGCGCGCTCCTCTCGTCGAACAGCGGCGCGCAGATGATGATCGGCTTCGCGGCGCTCGCCGTCATCGGCTTCCTGCTCGCGAGCGCGCGGATCGGTGCGGGCTGGCCACTCGCCGCGATCGGCGTCGTGCTCGGTACGCTGCGCGGGGTGTTCGCTGCCAAATGGTCGCAGCTGGTGAATCCGATGCACGAGCTGGCAGCCGGACTCTGGATCGGGACGCTGTTCGTGATGGTGGTCGTCGGTCTCGCGCTCGTCTTTCGCCGCGACACTCCCGCCGAACGGCGCGGCCCGATCACCGCTGCGATGGTGAACGACTTCTCGCCACTCGCCCTCGTCTGCGGCGCCCTCGTCGTCATCTTCGGGGTGATCACCGCGTGGAAGCACCTCAATCCGCTGTCGTCGCTCTGGACGACGCCATACGGCTATGCGCTCATCGCGAAGC
>JAICUE010000042.1 GCA_025936015.1 Gemmatimonadaceae bacterium | reverse complement strand
CGGCTGGTGAGGCCGGAGTGTCCGGCTGGTGTCGCGGCCAACCTCGATCGCGCGCTCAGCGCCCGGCCAACCGACCGTTTCGCGTCCATCCCCGCGCTGCTGCGTGCGCTCGATCGCGGCGTCACGGCGCGGACGCTGGTACTCGGCGACGACGAGTCGCTGTCGGCGCGCGTGCCGGAGACGGAGGAAGCGCGGCTGCGGTGGGCGACCGCCGACGACTACGAGGTGCTGTCAGCGTTAGGCTCGGGCACCTTCGGCTCGGTGTGGCGCGTGCGCGACCTGACGCTCGAGCGCGAAGTCGCGCTCAAGATGCTCCACCCATGGGTCGCTCGCGACGACCAATCGGTCGCGCGCTTTCGCCGCGAGGCACGGCTCGCCGCGCAGCTCGCCCATCCGGCGATCGTGCCGATCTACGACTGGGACGGGCGCGGCGACGTGGTCTGGTACACGATGGAGCTCGCCGAGGGGGGGTCACTCGCGGAGCTGATCAAGCGCGATGGCCCGCGCTCGATCGGCGAGACGATCCCGCACGTGACATCGATTCTCGACGGCCTCGCATCGGCGCACGCCACGGGAATCGTCCACCGCGACCTGAAGCCGGAGAACATCCTCCTCGACCGCTATCGCCGCTGGCGGATCACCGACTTCGGCATCGCGAACGTCACCGGGGTGGACAAGAGCAGCACGACCGGAACGCCGGCATTCTCGTCGCCTGAGCAGCTGCTCGGCGAACCGCAGACGACGGCGACTGATTGCTTCGCGGTGGCGGCGATCATCGCCTTCGTGCTGACCGGTCACCCGCCGTTCGGCGAAGAGGGAAGTGCGCAGATCCTGGCACGCGCCCTCTCGGGAGATTTCAATGCGGATGGGCTGCCGCCCGTGCTGGTGACCTGGCTCCGTCGCGGGCTCGAGCCTGATCCGGACCACCGCTTCGCCGACGCGGCCGAGATGCTCGCGGCGTGGAAGACGTGCGCTGAAACGCTGGAAGCAGGCGCGACGAAGCGAACGTTCTGGGAACGACTGATCGGCGGCTGACGACGACCGTAAGGCCCAACGTCCTTCCGGTGTGCTACTCGGAAAGGGTGATCCCGCCGCCGACGCGAATGGTCTTGGTGTTCGTGAACTCGTAGAGTCCCTCGCTCGACAGCTCGCGGCCGTAGCCGGAGTTCTTGATTCCGCCGAACGGGAAGCGCGGGTCCGACGCGACCATGCCGTTGATGAAGACGGTTCCGGCTTCGAGCTCGAGGCCGAAGCGGCGAGCCTCGGCATCGTCCCGCGTCCAGGCGGCCGCGCCGAGCCCGAAGGAAGAATCGTTGGCGATCCGGATCGCGTCGTCGATATCGCGTGCACGGAAGATGACGGCCGCGGGGCCGAACAACTCCTCCGTGGCCGCGGGTGAGCCAGCCGGTGGATCGGCGATGACGGTCGCGGCATAAAAGGCGCCCTTGCGATCGAGCTTCGTACCGCCGAGGAGAAGCTTCGCGCCGCGTGCGACGCTCTCGGTGACCTGCCGATGCAATTCGTCGACGAGCGTCGGGGTCGCGAGCGGTCCGAGCTGCGTCTCGCGGTCGGCGGGATCGCCGACACGAAGCGCCTTCATGCCCGCGACGAAACCGTTCGTGAACTCCTCCGCGATCGATTGGTGAACGATGAACCGCTTCGCCGCGATGCACGATTGACCGTTGTTGATCGTTCGCGCGATCACCGCTGTCTTGATCGCCTTTGGCAGGTCCGCGCTCGGCATGACGACGAATGCGTCGCTTCCCCCGAGCTCGAGGACGGTCTTCTTCAGGTTCTTTCCCGCCGCCGCGCCGATCGAGCGTCCTGCGCCCTCGCTGCCGGTCAGCGTCGCGGCGGCGATGCGCTCGTCATCGAGGAGCGCGGCGACTGCGGCGCTGCCGATGAGGAGGGTCTGGAACACACCGTCGGGATAGCCGGCTCGCGTGCAGAGATCCTCGATCGCCAGGGCGCACTGGGGGACGTTCGACGAGTGCTTGAGCAGCCCGACGTTCCCCGCGGTGAGCGCGGGGGCGAGGAAGCGCACCACCTGCCAGAACGGGAAGTTCCACGGCATGACCGCGAGCACCGGGCCTAACGGTTGGTGGATCACCTCGCCGGCGCCATCGCCCTCGCCGATCCGGCGTGGCGCGAGGAGCTCGGCGGCGTTGTCGGCGTAGTAGCGGCAGGCGGTCGCGCACTTCGCCGCTTCCTCGACCGCGGCGACGATGGGCTTCCCCATCTCCAGCGTCATCAACGCGCCCAACCGTTCCTTCTCGGCGTCGAGGAGCTCGCCGAGCTTGCGAACGGCGGCAACGCGGACGGCGAGCGGTGTCGACCGCCAGGCGACGAACGCCTTCGCGGCGCGGGCGACGCGTCGCTCGATCTCGGCCGCATCGTAGGCGGCGAAGGTGCGGACCGTCTCGCCGGTGGCGGGATTGATGGTCGCGATCGGAGTTGCGGTGCTCATCGTGGTACCGTTAGGCCTGTGTGCATGGCGACGGTCAGGGATCGGAGGTCATCCGGATCACGACCTTGCCGACTGTCCCATTCGACTCGACGAGGCGGTGGGCAGCGGCGATCTGCTCGAGCGGGAAGACGCGATCGATGACCGGATGGACGGCGCGCGATTGCAGCAGCGGCACCACGGTATCGGCGAAGGCTTGTGCGTCCCGTGCTCGTTCTTCCAACGCCCGCGAGCGAAGCACGGTTCCGCGAATCGTGAGCCGCTTGCGCAGCACCATGCCGAGCGGAATCGTCGCCTCGGCGCCGGCGACCGTCCCGATCAGCATCACCCGCCCGAACGGCGCGAGCGCGTCGATCGTCGCGCGCAGGTAGCTGCCCCCAACCAGATCGAGCGCGACGTCGGCGCCGCGACCCCCGGTGTGCGTCCGCACCCAGTCGGCGAGTGCATCGAGTCCGGCGCTGGCGTCGAAGCCCGCGCTCATCCCGGCGGCGCGGGCCCGTTCCATCTTCGCCGCACTGCGCGACGTGCCTAACGCGATGCCCCCGCGCGCGTGAACGAGCTGCACCGCCGCGAGCCCGACCCCGCTGGCCACGGCGTGGATGAGCACCGCGTCGCCAGGTGACGCATGGGCCTGGTCCAGCGCGTCGCTCGCGGTGATGAATGCCTCCGGCACCGCCGACGCACCGGTCCAGTCGAGCGCGTCGGGGATCGCCGTGACAGTGTCCTCGTGCGCGACGGCGTAGTCGGCTTGCGCGCCGCCAGCGACCAGCCCGAAGACGCGCGCGCCAAGGGGCCAGCGATCCGCACCTGCTCCGCGCGCAGCCACTTCCCCGGCGAGCTCCATCCCGGGGACGTCCACCGGCGCGCCGGCGGGCGGGGGGTAGCGCCCCTGGCGCTGGAGGATGTCCGCCCGGTTCATCGCCGAGCCATGGACGCGGATGAGGATCTCGCGCGCGGCGGGGCCCGGCAGCGGGCGTTGCTCGATCCGCAGCACGTCCGGCCCGCCCGGGGCGGTGATGACGGCGGCGCGCATCGTCGAAGGCAGGGTGACTGCGTGCGTGTCGTCGGCCATGGTCGGACGGTGGTTGGCGTGCGTGACGGGAACGGCAGTCGGTGCAATCCCCAGACCGGGAAGTGTTTGACTGCGCGTGCGACGAACTGTAAAATAGGGCCATCCTGCGCGACCCCCCGCGCGATGGACGGAAATCGCCTTGCCCGGCGGTAATGATGGCTCCCGAATCGCCGAAACAGTCGCATCCGCGCGCACTCTCAGCGCCGACGACGAGCGCGTTGCGCGAAGCAGTGGTGCAGCACCTCGAGCGCGGCAGCGATGGCGATGACGGCCTCAGTCACGCGGTCGCCCTGCTGGTCGCCGAAGCGCGCGAGCACGACATGCGGCCGGAAGAGCTCATCCTCGCGTTCAAGAACCTCTACGACGCGCTCCCGGAACCGAAGTCCGCGGTCGCTCGCGCCGAGCAGGCGTACCTTCGCGAGCGGCTCGTGACCTCGTGCATCCGCGTCTACTACCAGATCGACGGCGACGGCTGACCGCAGCGGCAATCGCCGCGACGGGATGATTCCAGGCGCGTCATAACGGTCCGGCTGGTCGCTGCCGCCCGGCTAACGTTGCGCCGTGCTCGCCGCCATTCGCTCCGCCGCGGTGCTCGGCATCGACGCCTATGACGTGACCGTCGAGACCGACGCCGCCAACGGACTGCCGCAGTTCACCGTCGTCGGCCTTCCAGCCGGCGCCGTTCGCGAGAGCCGTGAACGCGTCTCGGCGGCGCTCGTCAACTCGGGGTTCACGCTGCCGCCCCGCCGCCTAACGGTGAACCTCGCGCCGGCCGATGTGCGGAAGGAAGGGACCGCGTTCGACTTGCCGATCGCGCTCGGAATTCTCGTCGCCACCGGCCAGGTGCCCGCGGAGCGAGTCGGACAGCTGATCGTCGCCGGCGAACTCGGGCTCGACGGCTCGATTCGCACGGTCCGCGGGGTGCTGCCGATGGCACGCATCGCCGCGCGCGCGGCCGATCGTCCCGTATTCGTGGTGCCGCCATCGAATGCGGCAGAGGCGGCGCTCGTTGGCGGAGTGCGGCTGTGCGCGCCGGCTACGCTCAGCGAGCTCGTTGCCGCGATCCGGCGCCGCGAGCTTCCGGTGCCGGCGACGGTGCCAGCACCACCGGTCGCTGACGTCGAATTGCTCGACCTTGCTGACGTCGCGGGGCAGGAGTCGGCGAAACGTGCACTCGAAGTCGCGGCGGCCGGCGGCCACAACTTGCTGCTCGTCGGGCCGCCGGGTTCGGGGAAGACGATGCTCGCCCGACGGTTGGCGGGGATCCTGCCGGCGCTCACCGAGGACGAACGCCTCGAGGCGACCGCGATTCACTCAGTGGCTGGCACGCTGGCCGGCGGCGTGCTCGCGGCCCGACCCTTTCGCGCGCCGCACCATTCGGTCTCGTCGGCGGGGTTGGTCGGGGGCGGCTCGTCGCCACGGCCCGGCGAGGTGAGCCTCGCGCACCATGGCGTGCTCTTTCTCGATGAGCTGCTCGAGTTTCCGCGCTCGGTGCTCGACGCGCTGCGCCAGCCGTTGGAGGAGGGCCGCGTCATCATCGCACGCGCCAGCGCCTCGGTGGCATTCCCCGCCCGGTTCACGCTGGTCGGCGCGATGAATCCGTGCCCGTGCGGGTACAGCGGCGATCCGACGCATGGCTGCGTCTGTGCGGCGGCAGACATCGCGCGCTATCGCTCGCGATTGTCCGGTCCACTCGCCGATCGCATCGACATGCACGTCACGGTAGGCGCGGTGCCGATTCCACTGCTGGGTGGGCGCGGGGGCGAAAGCTCGGCGGCGGTGCGATGCCGGGTGGAGCGTGCGCGCGCCGCGCAGCGCACGCGTTATGCGGCGCTCGCCGGGGTCGAATGCAACGCGCATGTCTCCGGCCGCTGGCTCGATGCGCACGGCGACGCGACCGCCGATGCGCGGACGATGCTCGTCGCCGCGGCGAATCGCTTGGCGCTCTCAGCGCGCGGGTATCATCGCGTGCTGAAGGTTGCGCGAACGATCGCGGATCTGGATGGCGCGCGGAGCATCGACGAAGCCCAGGTGGCGGAGGCATTGCGCTACCGCCCCGCTGCGCCCGCCGCTCCCCTCCACGCCGCGCTCGCCGAGCGATAGCTTTGAAGGATGCTCTCGACGATGTCACCGGCCGGCGTATCGGATGAGGCCGAGCTCGGATCAAACTCCGAGGTCGGCACGGAGGCGCGTGCCAAGGAGCGCGCGCTCGTCCTGTGGCTGCGCGCGCGCGGTCGCGTCGCGGTTGGATTTTCCGGCGGCGTCGATTCCGCGTATCTCGCCTGCGTCGCCGTCGATGCGTTAGGCAGGGAGAACGTCCTCGCGATCATCGGCAAGAGCGCGTCCTATCCGGCGGTGCAGTGGGCGGTCGCGCGCGGAGTCGCTGACCGGTTCGCGGTGCCGGTTCTCGAGGTGGACACGCACGAGATGGACGATCCACGCTACGCCGCGAACCCATCGAACCGGTGCTACTTCTGCAAGACCGAGCTCTGGTCACTGCTCGTTCCGGTGGCGCACGCTCGCGGGATCATGACCGTCGTCGACGGGACGAACGCAGACGATGTCGCCGGGCACCGGCCGGGCGCGGTAGCCGCCGGCGAAAACGGCGTCGAGTCGCCGCTGCTGATCGCCGGACTGACGAAGGCGGAGATCCGCGCACTCTCGCAGGCTCGCGGCATCCCGACCTGGGCACAGCCTTCGTCGCCCTGTCTCTCGTCGCGGATTCCGTATGGCATCGCCGTCACCGCGACGCGACTGGCGATGATCGAGCGCGCCGAGGCAGCGCTTCGAACGCTCGGCATCAGCGGCGACCTGCGTGTGCGCTACCATGACGATCTCGCGCGCATCGAGATCGACAGCGCCGAGGTCGACCGATGGCTCGAGCCGGAGGCGGCGCGGCAGCTTGCCGCCGCGGTGCAGGCCGCGGGATTCGAGCGAGTCGCGATCGACCTGCGCGGATTCCGCTCCGGTTCACTGAATATCCTGACCGGAGTCACCGCAGCGTGAGCGCCGGCGCGTGAGCGTGGACACGTGAGCGGCCAGGCGGGCGCCAGCGCATTGGAATCCGCGCTCGCCGCGGCTGGCATTGCCGCCAGCGTCGAAGCGCGCGAACGACTCGCGCTCATCCGTCCGCGCGGCGCGGCGGCAGCGCGCGCGATCGCGGTCCAGCGCGAGCGGGTGACCACGCTCGCGACGGCACATGGCTTCTCGCACGCCGCGCTGGAGATCGTGAGCCTGCCCGACCGCGACGCAGCCGCCCCGAGCGATGCGGCTCTTCCTGGCGATTAATCTTTCGGCGCCGGCCCGTGCGGCGATCGATTCCAGCGTTGCGGCCCTTCACGCGCCGGCGCCGGCACTGCGCTGGATTCCACCGGAGAAATTGCACCTCACGGTGCGGTTCATCGGCGAGCGGCCAGTCGAGCAGGTACCGGCGATTCGCGCTGCGATCGACGCGGCGGTGGCGCGGCACAACGACGTGCCGCTCGCGATCCGTGGCATTGGCGCGTTCCCGAACTTTCGTCGCGCCCGCGTCGTCTGGATCGGCGTCGCGCCGGATCCGCGCCTGGAGATGCTGCATCACGACATCGAGTCCGCCTGCGTCGCGTTAGGCATGGAGCACGAGGGTCGCCCCTTTCGCCCGCACATCACGCTCGCGCGGGTTCCGCCCGGGATCGACGAGACGACCCTGCGGGCCCTCGCGCGCGCCGCACGCGCCGTCCGTTACTCCGACGTTATCGACGTGACGAGCGTCGACCTCATGTCGAGCGAGCTCTCGCCCGAGGGCCCGCACTACCGGCTCCTTCATTCCTCGCCGCTCAGCGCGGCCGCCTGAGACGAACTCCATGCGAAAGATCGGATGCCTGGTCGTGCTCCTCCTCGGCGCACTCGCCGGCTGGATGCTGCGCGACCGCTTCTTCACCGGTGCGCGCCCGGTAGAGGTCACCGCGGCGACGGATTGGGAGTCGCTCACGCCGGCCGGCGCGGCGCGGATGCGCGCCGCCCTCACCACGCTGCAGCAGCCGCGAGGTCCGGTGTTCGTCACCGTCAGGCCAGCGGATCTCGCGAGCTACATCTTCCAGCAGCTGTCGAAGCAACTGCCGCCGTCGGCGGACAGCGTCCAGGTCGCGGCGTTCGGCGATCGCATGTACATTCGCGCGTCGGTGAAGCCGTCGGACTTCGGCGGCGGCGATGTGCTCGGGCCGCTCGCCGGATTCCTCTCCGACCGCGAGCGAATGCAGTTCGGCGGCGCCTTTCACGTCATCAAGCCGGGGCTGGCCGAGTTCCGCGTGCAGGACATCCGCTTTCGCGAATTCCCGGTGCCGACCGGCGCGATCCCGCGGCTGCTGCGACGCGTGGAACACGGGGCGCGTCCGGCCGGGGTGGACGACGACGGGCTGCCGCTCGTGGTGCCGTCGTACATCGGCGACGTGCGGACCGAGCCCGGAAAGATCACGTTGTACAAGAACACGCCATGACGACCGCCCGTTCGCATCCCGGTCACCGCGCACACGGGACACGATGACGCGCAAGATCCTGATTGTCGACGACGAAGCGGGAATTCGGGCCGCGCTCTCGCAGCTCCTCGAGTACGAGGGCTACACCGTGCGCCAGGCGTCGAACGCCGTGGACGCGTTAGGCGAGTACGCGAAGTTCTCGCCCGACCTCGTCTTCATGGACGTCAAGATGGCGGGGATCGACGGACTCGAGGCGCTGAAGCGGCTCCGCGAGCAGGATCCGCGCGCGATCGTGGTGATGATCAGCGGGCACGGGACGATCCAGACCGCGGTCGAGTCGACACAGCTCGGCGCCTACGACTTCCTCGAGAAGCCGCTCGATACCGACCGCATCCTCGTCACGCTGCGCAACGCGCTCCAGCATCTCGATCTTCGCGACGAGAACCTCTCGCTGAAGGCGCAGGTACAGTCGCGGTTCGAGATCGTCGGCGGATCGTACGCGATTCGCGCGCTGACGGACCGCATCGAGAAAGTCGCGGCGACACCCGCGCGCGTCCTCATCACCGGGGAGAACGGAACGGGCAAGGAGCTCGTCGCCCGCGCGATCCACACGCAGAGCCCCCGCGCGAAAAAGCCCCTCGTCGAGGTCAACTGCGCGGCGATCCCCAGCGAGTTGATCGAGAGCGAGTTGTTCGGTCACATGAAGGGCTCGTTCACCGGCGCCGTCAGTGACCGCGCGGGAAAGTTCGAGCAGGCCGATGGCGGCACGATCTTCCTCGACGAGATCGGCGACATGAGCCAGAGTGCGCAGGCGAAAGTGCTGCGCGTGCTGCAGGACGGCGTCGTCACCCGGATCGGCGGCAGCAAGTCGACCGCGGTCGACGTCCGCGTGCTCGCCGCGACGAACAAGAAGCTCGAGGAAGAGATCGCCGCCGGGCGCTTCCGCGAGGATCTCTACTATCGACTCAATGTGGTCCCGCTCACCGTCCCGCCGCTGCGCGAGCGCCGCGAGGACATCCCCTCGCTGATCTCGTACTTCGTCGGACAGCTCTCGGCGCACGAAGGGGTGACGCCGCGCGCCTTCGATCAGGACGCGATCGACGCGCTCACGCGAATGGAGTGGCCGGGTAACGTCCGCGAGTTGCGCAACACCGTCGAGCGATTGCTGATTCTTGCCGCCGGCACGCGGGTCACGGCGCAGGACGTCGAGCGCCTGGTCGGGCGCGCGGCCAGTGAGCCGTCAGCGATCGGCGCACTGGCGAGCATCCGGACGTTCGAAGGGTTCAAGGACGCGGCCGAGCGCGCGTTCCTGCTTGCGAAGCTGCGCGAGTTCGACTGGAACGTCAGCGAGACGGCGCGCGCGCTCGACATGCCGCGATCCAACCTGTACAAGAAGATCGAGCGGTACGCGCTCGTTCGCGAAGCGTGAGGCACGCGATGCGCAGCCCTTCGCGGCGGGCATCGTTCAAACCAACCGGGAGCGGGACGGATGTCTGACTGGGATCGCAAGATGGCCAACATCGACAAGCAGCTCGAGTCGATCGCCGACGACCAGCTCGTCGGCCGTGCGAAGACCCCGGCGAGGGCAGGGGATACCGGCGACATCGCCAAGGTACGCGCCGAGACGTCGACGTTCGGGGTATTCGCGCGGCTTCTGCTCTCCGTTGCACTCGGAGTCGGCATCGTGTTCTGGCCCTACGGCGCGCGCTGCGGCGCTGGGCTCGCGGCGTACCTCGGCGCGGTCGCGGTGGTGATCGCGAGCGGAATCTGGAGCGCGGTCTGGACGTTTCGACACCGTGCCGGGCGCGCGCACGCGCTGTCGCTGCTGCTGATCCTCTGGGGGATGCTCCTCGGCGCACAGGAAGTGCTGCCTCGCGTCGGCTATGCGATTCCGACGCCGCAGCATCCGACCGCGTGGTACTGCCAGTGAGCGGCGCTGACCACCGCTTAGATTCAGCGAATGAGCCGTGGCCAGCGGACGCAAACGAGCAGCACCGCGTCGGCGCCTAACGGCAGCACCTGCGCGCCGCGCGGCGCGCCGTCCTCCACCGTGCGACAATGAAAACGTTCAAGAACTTCATCGGTGGCGAATGGGTCGCCCCCGTCTCCGGTCAATACTTCGAGAACCGCAATCCGGCGGATACCGCCGACGTCATCGGCAGCTTTCCGCTGTCGGCGGCCGAAGATGTCGAGCGGGCGGTGCAGAGCGCCAAGCGCGGCTTTCGCGTCTGGAGCCGCACGCCGGCGCCGGCTCGTGGCGACATCCTCCGCCGCGTCGGCGAGATTATGGTGTCGCGGAAGGACGAGATCGCGGACCTCATGACGCGCGAGATGGGGAAGCCGCTCGCCGAGACGAAGGGCGACGTCCAGGAGGGCATCGACACGGCGTTCTACGCGGCGAGCGAGGGACGCCGCCTCTTCGGGCACACCGTGCCCTCGGAGATGCGCAACAAGTGGGCGATGAGCTTCCGTCGCCCGATCGGTGTCGCCGGGCTGATCACGCCGTTCAACTTCCCGATGGCGATCCCGACGTGGAAGATGTTTCCGGCGCTGCTCTGCGGGAACTCGTGCATCTTCAAGCCGGCCGAAGATGTGCCACACACCGGTACCGTGCTCGTCGAGATCCTCCTCGAGGCGGGACTGCCGCCGGAGGTGATCCAGCTCGTGCACGGCGTCGGCGAGAGCTGCGGCAGGGCGATCGTCGAGCATCCCGAGATCCCGCTGCTCTCGTTCACCGGTTCGACCGAGACGGGGCGACTCGTCGGGGAGACGGCGGGCCGAATGCACAAGCGCCTTTCGCTCGAGATGGGCGGCAAGAACGCGCAGATCGTGCTCGACGACGCGAACCTCGAGCTCGCGCTCGAAGGGGTTTTGTGGGGCGCATTCGGGACGACCGGACAACGGTGCACGGCGACGAGCCGGCTCATCCTCCAGAAAGGGATTCACGACAACTTCCTCGGCATGCTCGTCGAGAAAGCGAAGTCGCTCAAGCTTGGCGACGGCCGCAAGTCAGGCACCGATGTCGGTCCGATGATCAACGAGAACGGGATCGAGAAGGTCGAGCGTTATGTCGACATCGGCCAATCGCAGGGCAACGACCTCCTCTGCGGGGGAAAGCGCGCGACTGGAAAGGGTCTGGAGAAGGGGTTTTTCTTCGAGCCGACGATCTTCGCCCGGGTCGAGGCAGGGCAGCGGCTCGAGCAGGAAGAGATCTTTGGCCCGGTGCTCTCGGTCATTCGCGTCAGCGATGCCGACGAGGCGTTCGCGGTGAACAACGACGTGAAGTACGGACTGTCCTCGTCGATCTACACGAGCAACGTCGAGCTGTCATTCCGCGCGATCAACGAACTGGACAATGGCATCACGTACGTGAACGCGCCGACGATCGGCGCCGAGGCACACCTCCCGTTCGGCGGTGTAAAGCAGACCGGAAACGGCCACCGCGAAGGG
>JAICUE010000295.1 GCA_025936015.1 Gemmatimonadaceae bacterium | reverse complement strand
TTTCGGCGCACGCCAGAGCGGGGAGCAGAACTTCCGCATCGCCGACCCGATCCGCGATGAAGCGCTCAATGAAACCGCCCGCGAGGTCGCGGAGAAGTTGCTGACGGCCGATCCCGAATTGGAGACGAAGGAGCACGCGCCGCTTCGCGCCGCCCTGCAGGGACGCTACGCCCGCGCGCTCGAGCTGTTCCGGGTGGGGTGAGAACACCAGCAGTAAGCGATACGCGACAAGCAGTCAGCGACTGCGCAACCGCTGCGGCTTACAGCTTGTCGCTTACCGCTTATCGCTTACCGCTTATCGCTTACAGCTTATCGCTTGCAGCTAGGGTTTCGGCGCCGTCAGCCGGCGCTTGATCCGCTCCAGCTCGTCCTTCGTCGCCTGCAGCTCGTCGCGCAGCTTCTTGACGTCCTCGTCGCGCGTCGCCGCGGTCTCGTCGGGTTTCTGGGCGCTCAGCGCGCGGTCGAGCGACTGCAGCTGGACCGCGATGCGGCGGAGGGTCGTCGCTTCCCCCCGATGCGCGCCGTCGGGAGAAGCGGCGAGATACTTGTCGAGTCCCGCGATCGCGTCCTTCGTGCTCGCGTCCTTGTTCGCCGGATCGAGCTTGTACACCGCGCGCCAGTAGCCGCTCTCGAGGGCCTGCGGGCTGTTCACGTGCGCGGCGGCAAAGTCGGCGAGAGTCTTGTCAGCGTCGCCGTACGCGCCGCGGTCGGCCGCCGATTGCGCCGCGAGATAGGTCGCTGGCCAGTCGCGCTCGGCGGCCGGTTGCATGAAGCTCGGCTTGTGGATGCAGCCACCCACGGCGAGCGACAACGCCGCCACGAGCAGCGTTAGGCGCCTCACGATGCCGCGCCCTCGTGCAGTTCGGCGCGCCGTGCGGGCGGCCGCTTCCCGGCGACACGCGTCGGCAGGTTGATCGTGAACGTCGTCCCGACCCCGGGTTCGCTCTCGCAGGTGAGCGTCCCGCCATGCGCCTCGACGATCTCCTTCGCGATCGCGAGGCCGAGGCCCGTCCCCTTCTGCGATGCGCTCGCCTGGTTGTCGGCCTGGTAGAACTTCTCGAAGACGTGCGGCAGCTGCTCCTGCGGGATCCCGGCGCCGGTGTCGCGCACTTCGATCGTCACGCTGTCGTCGTGGCGCTCGGCCGCCAGCCCGACGTGCCCGCCGGACGCGGTGAACTTGATCGCGTTCGACAGGAGGTTGCCTAACACTTCGCTCATCCGGTCGGCGTCCCACTGTACCTCGTGCGGCGCGTCGTCGCTCCAGGTCACGTGCAGCCCGACCCCGCGCTGCTGCGCGAGGACGCGGAATCCCGCTTCGAGCTCGACGAGAAATGCGCGCAGCTCGATCGGCCGCGGCGCGATCGAGCCGCCGCCTGCCTCGAAGCGGCTGACGTCGAGCAGCTGCTTCGACAGCCGCGCCAGGCTCTGCGCCTGCGTCTCCAGCGTGTGCAGGATCTCCGATTGCTTTGCGGTCATCTCGCCGTACGCGCCCTCGAGCATGACCTGAAGGTAGCCGAGTATGACGTTGATCGGCGTCTTCAGCTCGTGCGACGCGATCGACACGAACTCGGCCTTGAGCTTGTCGAGCTCCGCGAGCTGCTGCGCCATCCGCTCGTACGAGGCGGCGAGACGCCCGAACTCGTCGCGGCGAGTCGGCTTCACCGCGAGCCGGTAATCGAAGTCGCCCTCGGCGATCTGGTGCATCCCGTACTCGAACTCGCGCACTGGCCGGCTGATCGCCCGCATCAGCCACGCGGCGATCAGCGACGCAACGAGGATCGCCCCGAATGCGGCGAGCGCGTCGACGCGTCCTGCTTCCTCGACGGCGGCCGCGGTCTCCTCGACTCGCTGCGTCGTCCGCTCGCGCAGCGACCGCTCGGCGACTGCGACTGATCGTTCGACGCGTCCGATCGCCGGCACGACGCGCGTCGTCGAGATCCGTTCAGCGTCGACGCCCTGACCGCCGAGCGCGGCGAGATATTCGTCGGGTGCCGCGTCCGCGACTTCAGTCGACGCGCTGCGGATATCGCGAGCCGCGGTGTCGAGATCATAACGTTCGAGGCTGTCGGCCATCGCGGAGATCGCGTTCATCGCGTGCGCCATCGCGTCGCGACTCCCCGCGTCGTGCACGAACAGCAAGGCCGTCTCGGCGCGCCGCAGGTCGTCGACGGACGAACGGATGCGGCCGACGAGGAGCGAAGCGGCGAACTCCCGGTCGCGAAGCGACTGTGTCGCGCGATGAATGCTCCGCAGCGACTGATACGAGATCGCGACGGGGGTGATGAGGAGCAGCAGGATCGCGCCGAGTGCGAGCGCGAGCTTCGCGCGAATCGTCATCGCGCCGTTGTTGTGAAGCGCAGGCGGCCAGATCGACCCACGAGAGGGGCGGGATGGCTCGCCGAGGTCAGCGTATCCGGCAGGGCGGTCGTCTCGGGCGTGCGTGGGGAATCAGGGTCGCGCCGCGCACCGCCATCGGCGTGGGACGCGTGCCGCGCGTCGCGCAGCGATGTGTAATCACGCATTGCAACTGCTACGCCGCAACCGGCAGCGAGCGTTGACCCGGTTTGCCGCCCCCGATAGCTTCGATCCGCACCCTCAATGACAGATCGCACCGAATGACTTCTCCCACGTTCGCGAGAATCGAGGAGCTGAAGGCGCACGCCGGCCAGACCGTGACGGTCCGTGGCTGGGTGACCCACCTTCGCTCATCCGGCAAAGTTGCCTTCGTCGTGCTCCGCGACGGTAGTGGCTCGCTCCAGGCCGTCCTCGTCAAGAATCAGCTGCCGCCGGAGACGTGGGCTCGCTTCGCCGAGCTGACGCACGAGACGTCGATCGCCGTCACCGGCGAGGTCCGCCTCGATGACCGCGCGCCCGGCGGCGTCGAGATGGGCGCGAGCGATCTCGTGATCTTCGGCACGAGCCCCATCGACTACCCGATCCAGCCCAAGGAGCACGGCGTCGATTTCCTGATGGACAATCGCCACTTCTGGCTGCGCAGCCCGCGCCAGGCGGCGATCATGCGCATCCGGAACGAGATCGAGCAGGCGATCCACGATTTCTTCTACGAGCGCGGCTTCCTCCGCATCGATACCCCGATCCTCACCGCGGCGATCGGCGAGCGCAGCGGATTGTTCTCGACCGAATACTTCGACGAGGGGAACGCCTATCTCGCGCAGACCGGTCAGCTCTACGGCGAAGCTGCCGCCGCCGCATTCGGAAAGATCTACACGTTCGGGCCGACCTTCCGCGCCGAGAAGTCGAAGACGCGCCGGCACCTGACCGAGTTCTGGATGATCGAGCCCGAAGTCGCGTTCAACGATTCCGCGGCGAACATGCGCCTGCAGGAGGATTTCGTTTCGTACCTCGTGCAGCGCTGCCTCGAGCGTCGCAAGGCGGACCTCGTCGAGATCGGACGCGACCTCGCGCCGCTCGAGAAGGTCAAGCCGCCCTTCGTCCGGCTCGATTACGGAGACGCGGTGAAGCTGGTGCAGGGCAAGGGGAGCAGCACGCAGTGGGGCGAGGACCTCGGCGCCGAAGACGAGGCGCTGATCGTTGCCGACTACGACCGGCCAGTCTTCGTGATGAACTACCCGAAGGAAGCGAAGGCGTTCTACATGAAGGAGAACCCCGACGATCCTCGGACGGTCCTCTGCGACGATTGCCTCGCGCCCGAAGGGTATGGCGAAATCATCGGCGGCTCACAGCGCGAGGACGACTACGACAAGCTCGTGCACCGCATCAAGGAAGAAGGCCTGCCGATGGACGCCTACGGCTGGTACATCGACCTGCGCAAATACGGGACGTTCGTGCATGCCGGCTTCGGTCTCGGTCTGGAGCGCACCGTCGCCTGGATCTGTGGCCTGCCGCACGTCCGTGAGGCGATCCCGTTCGCGCGGATGATGCACAGGCTCCGGCCCTGAGCGCGGGCTTCACCACGGCGACGAGAGATTAGCGAGGCTCCGAAGAGAGAAGCGAGAAGAGAGAACAGGCTGGGCGTAACGGCACTGACGGGTGTGCCGGTAACCGCAATCGTCTTTTCGTCTCTCTTATCTCTTTATCTGAGTCTCTCGTCTCTCATCGCCGGGTGGAAGCCAACACGGCGACGAGAGAGAACGCTGATCGCAGTGTTGAAGATCGCACCGCATCACTTCTCGTTCGCAGCGCTGCCCCCCTTCACCTCATCCCACAACCGATCGAGTACCGCCAACCCGGCGGTCCGGACATCGATCCCTCGCGCCGCGGCCAGCGTCTCCACCGCTTCGAACCGCCGCACGAACTTGAGGTTCGCCCGGTCAAGCGCGACCGACGCATGCACGCCTGCCTTACGGCAGAGATTCACCGCGGCAAAGAGCAGATCCCCGAGCTCGTCCTCGAGCCGATCCGCGCGCGTCGCTGATTCGCTCGCGCTTTCGTCGGGCGGCGCACTCAGCTCGGCG
>JAICUE010000112.1 GCA_025936015.1 Gemmatimonadaceae bacterium | reverse complement strand
TCCCGGCGACGAGCTTGGACGCGTCGATCGCCGGCGCGGCGCTGGCCGTGGCAGCCGAGGCAGCGGTTGCAGTGACGGGCTTGCCCTCCGGATCGACGACGGTCACGGGGGCGATCTTCGCCAGGCGGTCGCGAAGGACGCCCGCGTCGCCGACGACGACCACCAGTGCAGCGTTAGGCCTGACGACCTGCTTGACCACCGACTGGACCGCCGCCGGGGTCACCGCTGCGATCCGGTTGCGGTACGTGGCGACGTAATCGGCCGGGAGGCCGAGCAGCCGCGCGTTGGCGATCGCCAGCGCCAGCTGGCTCGCGGTCTCCAGCTGGAGGGGATAGCTGCCGGTGATCGCGTTCTTCGCGTCGGCGAACTCCTGCGCCGAGACGGGCTCGTTCCGCAGCCGCGACAGCTGCGAGAGGAGCTCGACAAGGGCCGAGTCCGCGACTGCGTTCCGGGCTTCGACGCTCGCGGTGAAATCACCGACGCCGCGGGTGTCCGAGACGGAGGAGTAGGAGCCGTACGTCCAGCTCTTCTGCTCGCGGAGGATCGTGAACAGGCGCGCGTGCGCGCCGCCGCCGAGCACCCGGTTCGCGACGGTGAGCGCATACTGCCGGGGATCGGTCGCCGAGAGGGCCGGATAACCGACGAGAATATTCGCCTGGACCGACGACGGGCGATCGACGAGCACGATCTTCGTCTGCTTGGGTCCGACGGGGATGCCTAACGCTGGAACGGGCTTCGGCGTGCCGGTCCAGCCCTTGAAGGCGGCCGTTGCGAGCTTCGTCGCCGTCGCGAGGTCGATGTCGCCGGAAACGACGAGCAGCGCGCCCTTCGGCTCGAGGCGGTCGTGCGCGAAGCGGACGATGTCGTCGCGGGTGATCGACTGCACGCTCTGCGGCGTGGCCGTTGCGCCGTAAGGCAGCGGGCCGTACAGCTCGCGGTTGAAGGTGCGGGCAGCGATCGCGGCCGGCTGCGACGCCTGGAGCCGAAGCGAGGAGAGCCGCTGGGTCTTGGCGAGATCGACCTCCTTCTGGTCGAAGGTCGGGCGGACCACCGCGTCGCCGAGGAGCTCGAACATCAGCTCCTTGTCGGTGGACAGGCCACTGACATTGACGCCGAGAAAGTCCGGATCGGTGCCGGCGCCGATCCGTCCGCCGACGCCTTCGATCGCCTGGCTGAACTGCTCGGCGGTGCGGGTGCCGGCGCCCTTCGTCAGGAGCGACGCGGAGAGCGAGGCGAGCCCCTGCTTGCCGGCCGGATCGGTGAAGTCGCCGGCGTGGAAGCCCATGTAGATCGAGAGGACCGGCAGCTTGTGGCTCTCGACGACCAGCAGGTGCACGCCGTTAGGCAGCGTCGTCTCGTGCGTCGGCGGCAGCTGCGCGGGCCGGATCGGAGCCGGCGGAGGCGGTGTGGTCGGGAACTGGGCCCTGACGGCTGCCGGAGCCGCTGCCAGTGCGGCGGCGGCGATCAACAGTGCCGCGGCAGCGCGGGGAGAGTGCCCGTGGCGCGATTGCGAGCGGACGGTCATCACTTTGCGGCCTCCGCGGAGTCGATGAAGGTGTAGGAGTTGTCGGGACGCAGGTACATCGCCGCGACGCGCTTCATGTCGGCGGCTGTCACGGCGCCATAACGGTCGAAGTCCGAATCGAGGCGGTCGGGCGAGCCGAGGAAGAGGTTCGCGCGCTGGATGGCCTGGGCGAGCGACATTGCCCGCGAACGCTCGTTGATCGCCTGGGCGCGCCAGAGGTTCTTCGCCTTGAGGAGCTCGGCGTCGGTGACACCGGAACTGGTGATCTGGGCGATCTGGTCAGTGAGCTTCGCGTCGAGCGTATCGACGGAAACACCGTTGTTGGCGACGGCGAGGAAGACGAAGGCGCCTGGGCCGCGCCGCGGACCAAACGGGTTGACGAAGACCTGCGTCGCGAGCGCGACCTTCTGCTCGCGAGCGAGCGCGCGATTCAGGCGCGAGCTCTGGCCCTGTCCGAGAATCGTCGCGAGCAGCTCGAGCGCGGGATAATCGGGGCTGTCGTATGCGGGAATGGTGAAGTACTTGATCACCGCAGGGAGCGTCGCCTTCGCGTCGGCGACGCGCTCGCGCCGGACGCCCTGGTTGAACGTCGGCGTGCAGACCACCGGCGGCGGCGGAGCCGCGCGCGGGATGTCGCCGAAGTACTGCTCGACGAGCTTCTTCGCCTCGGCGGGCTGGAAGTCGCCGGTGATGACGAGCGTGGCGTTGTTCGGCGCGTAGTACGTCTTGAAGAACTGCTGGACGTCGGCCGTCGTTGCCGCATCGAGGTCGGCCATCGAGCCGATGATCGAGTGCGAATACGGATAGCAGGTCGTCGAGTCGATCGCCTTGTAGCCTTCCTCGAAGATCACCTTCGTGTACGGCTGGTTGTCGACGCGAAGGCGCCGCTCTTCCTTCACCGCTTCACGCTGGTTGTGGAACTTCTCGTCGGTGATGTCGAGCGACCGCATGCGGTCGGCCTCGAGCCAGAGGCCGAGATTGAGCCGGTTGGACGGGAGCGGCTCGTAGTAGTTGGTGCGATCCTCGATCGTGCTGCCATTGAACCCGGCCGACCCGGCGGTCTCGAGGAGTCCCATGTGCTCGCCCTTCTTCACGTGGGCGGAGCCCTCGAACATCATGTGCTCGAAGAGGTGGGCGAAGCCGGTGCGCCCGGGCTGCTCGTTCCGGGAGCCGACATTATAGGTGACGTCGACTGCGACGACGGGCGCGCTGTGATCCTCGGCGAGGATGACCTGCAGGCCGTTAGGCAGCGTGTAGTTGTCGAGCTTGAGGGGAGCCGGCTTCTGCGCGGCCAGCGGAGCCGCGAGGCCGGCGACGACCAGCGTCGCGACGGCAGCGCACTCGACCCAGCGTGCAGGCAAGGCTAGTGGCGATCTCGCCATCAGTGATCTCTCCAGTGGGTGGAAGCGTGGGATGGGGATGCAGCGGTCTACTGCCGGCACTCGGCCTTCGGATCGGGCTTCGGCTGGTCGACGACGACGCGGGCATCGCGGTTGGCGACGGTGCGGGCAACGTCATACACCAGGCGGACGACCGAGGCATAGTGGTCGTAGTCGATGAACTGCGGCTCGTCGGAGACCTGGTGGTAGTCGCTGTGCTGCCCGGTGGTGAAGAAGGCGACGGGGATGCCGTAGCGCGCATAGTTCGCGTGATCGCTGCGGCAGTAGATGTTCTCCGGGTGGCCGTCGGCATCCAGGGTGTAGTCGATCGTGAATGGCACCGGCTCGGCGGCGTTCACCTGCTCGATCAGGTGTGCGTACTCGGTCGAGAGGCGGCGCGGGCCGATCAGCTCGACGTAGCGTGGACCGCCGCCGACGATGTCCGATGCGCCGCCGCGGCCGATCATGTCGATGTTCACCTGCGCGACGATCGAGTCGCGCGGGACGGTCGGATGATCGGTGAAGTACTCTGAGCCGAAGAGCCCGAGCTCCTCGGCGGTGTGCCATACGAAGAGCACCGAGCGGCGCGGACGATCGGCACCCTGCGCGTTCTTCCAAGCCTCGGCGATCTCGATCAGGCCAACGGTTCCCGAACCATCGTCATCGGCGCCGTTGTTGATCGAGTCCATCACCGCCGGACGGATCGCGTGCAGGCTGTCGACGTTCACGTGAATGCTGGCGCGCTTGGCCGGATCGATCCGGGTGAAGGGATCGGCGGCGCCAAGCCGGTGCAGCGCCTGGTTGAAGGCGCGCAGCGAGTCCTGGTCGACGGCGTGCTTGTTGACGCCGATATGGTCGTTGTGCGCGCCTAACGCGACGTACTCGCCGCGAAGCGCCGGGTCGGTGCCGGGAAGGATCGCGACGACGTTGCGCGCGGGCGCCGGGGTCTCGGCGTAGCCGAGGCTGCCGTGCACCGTCTTCCCGGCGGTGCCGGCGGCGAGCGTGTCGAGGTCGCCGTGAACGAGCACGCTCGTCAGGCGATTGCCGAGGATGAGGAGCAGCGGCTTGGTGCCTGACGGCGCGTCGTCCTTCTTGAGGCTGACCTGTCCGCCGCCAAAGTAGAGCTGCACCTGCTTCACGATCTTGTCCTGGTTCGCGAACGCGACGGCGACTGCCGCGGGATAGCGGTCAGCGACCCGCTGGTACGCGAGGAAGATCGGCATGCCGGGCGCGGCGAGGACGACGACGATCTTCCCCGCCCCGGCGGCCGATGGCGCCATCGTCGACGTGTCGGCGAGATGGCCGACGAAGACCGAGCCTGCACCTTCGATCGCCGGCGAGCTGCTGCCGAGGTCGATCGGCGCGAAGTCCGTCCAGAGCGCGTACGGGGTGCCGTCGACCGAGAGCGACGAATTGGGAACCAGCGCGCGCCGAATCAGCGGGACGTCCTGGAAGTACGTCCCGTTGTCGCCGGCGGGCTTCAGCCCGATGCGCTCGACCTGCGCGGCGATCCACGCGGTCGCGCGGATGTTGTCGACGGTGCCTGCCTGACGACCGCGCATCGAGTCATCGGCGTAGGCGTAGAGGCGGGTGCGAAGGTCGGCCGGCGAGATGGCAGCGTGCGTCGCCGCTACTGGCGCGGCTGGCGAAGAAGCCGGCACGGGCGTCGTGGCGGGCGACTGGGCACAGGCAGCGGCAGCGAGCGCCGCGATAGCGGCACGGGAGAGAGCGCGGAACATGTCGGGATGATGCAGGTGAGAGCGCGACGGCGCATATCGCCGGTGACGGCGCGGAAAGAAGTTTGCACCTCGTCCGAGCGACCGCCAGTCGGCGGATGTAAGGATCCGATGAGCAGTTATCAAACGCGAAGCCGCGGCCGGGAATCATCCCGGCCGCGGCTCGCATCGCAGTGACGGCTCTGCGCCGGTGCTACTTATCGGCGCTGCGACGCGCCTTCTTGAGCCACGCTTCCGCAGCTTCCCACGCCTTCTTGCGGCCGCCGTGCGAGGCGTCGCCGAAGTAAGCGCTCGCGCTCGGGCGTGAACCACCGTCGGTCATCTTGTAGCCGAGACGAACGAAGTAGCCGTGCGTGCGACGGGACTCCTGGTCGATGCGGCTGATTCCCGAGCTCGGATTGGCCGGCGACGTACCACCGCCGGTACGGCTCCGCGAGGAAGTCTTCGTCGCGGTCTTGCGGCTGCCACCACGGCTGGAGCCGCCTGCGGTGGAGCGCTTGCGGGTGCTTTTGCTGGTTGGCACTGGGCGAGGGGAACGGGGCGAGGGAGCTGTCGCGGCTGGAGAGGTCCGAACCGCGGCGGGTGGCACATTAAGCTTCTCTAATCTTATTATTGGCCCGCGTACGTCAATACCAGATTTCGAATTCGTGACAATTTCCGCGTCGCTGACTAACGGTGGGATAACGCGGACGCATCTTCGCGTTAGTCAGCGGACCGTTAGGTTCTGCGAACATAGCCAATGTGCGCCGGGGTGCCAAGCCCCAAAGCGGGGCGATCGTCAGGCACCTCGCGGCCGCGAGGTGCCTGACGGCGCGTCGGCTGGCCGCGGCGCGGCCGTTGCAAGACGGACCGGCGCGACAGGAGCTGCGCGCGCGTTGCCCGATGGGCTCCATCTGTTTGTCGTCGACCTTCGCGGAGCGTCCGCGGTGCCCCTGAACACGTTGACCACGATGCCGAGCGCGCGGCGCGCGACGGTGCGATGCCCGTCGATCCTTCGCTGGAGCGCGCGCTGACACAGCTTCCAGCTGACGATGTACCATCGGCGGTGCCGGACCCGACGCGCGCAGCGCGGACGGTGCTCCTCTGCGACCATTCCGCCGCGAACCGCGGCGCACTCGCCGCGGCGCTGCGGGGCGCGGGCTTTCGCGTCGTCGAGGCCTCCACCGGGGGCGAGGCGCTCGCGCTGGCGAGGCCGGACGTCGACCTCGTGGTGCTCGACGTCGAGCTCCCGAACGAGGATGGATTCATGGTCCTCCGGGAGCTCAAGTCCGACCGCAGGCTCGGCGACATTCCGGTCATCCAGCTCTCGGCGAGCGGTACGACGAGTGAATCGCGGACCCTCGGACTCGACGCGGGCGCCGACGCCTTCCTCTCACAGCCGGTCGAACCGGCCGAGCTGATCGCGACCGTCCGTTCCCTCCTCCGCGTTCGCGAAGCGGAGGAACGGGTGCGGAACGCCGCGCGCGAATGGCGCGCGACCTTCGACGCGCTCGACCAGGCGGTGATCCTGCTCGACCGCTCGGGGCTCGTGCTCCGCTGCAACCGCCTCGCGGCGAGACTGCTCGGCCGCGACTTCCCGGCGATCATCCATCGGCCGTTGTCCGAGGTGCTGGTCGGCTCCGACCCGGACACGGTGATGGCGCTGAGCAGTGCAGCGCGCGCGGCGCAGACGAGTGGCGGCGAAGGGGTACGACTCGACGTCTTGCTCGGCGACCGCTGGTACGTCGTGTACGCGCTGCCCGTCACCGCCGGCGAGGACGGCAGCTTCGCCGGGGTGGTGTGCGTGCTCGCCGAGATCACCGACCAGATGCGACTCGTCGAGAGCGAGCGCGCGGCACGGGCCGAGGCCGAAAAGGCGAATCGCGCGAAGAGTGAGTTCCTCGCGATGATGAGCCACGAGATCCGGACCCCGATCAACGCGATCATCGGCTATGCTGACCTGCTCGACGCGGGAATCGGCGGAAACCTGTCCGACGACCAGCGCGGGTATCTCGAGCGGCTCCGCGCCAGCAGCACGCACCTGCTCGGGCTGGTGAACGACGTCCTCGATCTCTCGAAAGTGGACGCCGGCCAGATGACGGTGAGTCGCGACGTCTGTTCGTCGCAGATGGTGATCGACGCCGCGACCGCGCTGCTCCGGCCGCAGGCGGAAGCGCGCGACATCGACATCATCAAGGACGATGATTGCGAGGACCTGCTCTTTCTCGGCGACGAGCACCGGACGCGACAGATCCTGGCGAACCTGCTGTCGAACGCGGTGAAGTTCACCCCGCCGGGCGGGAGCGTGCGCGTGACGTGCGCGCTGGCCGAGACGCTGCCGACGGACGCCCAGGCGGGCAAGGCATCCGAACAGCGTGGCCCGTGGGTGCGCGTGCGGGTGACCGACACCGGCATCGGGATCGCCGAAGACCAGCAACGCACCGTGTTCGAGCCGTTCGTTCAGGTGGAGCAAGGAACGACGCGGACGCACGGGGGCACCGGGTTAGGCCTAACGATCAGCCGCCGCCTCGCCCGGCTGATGGGCGGGGACCTCACGCTGGAGAGCCGGCCAGGCGAGGGCGCGACTTTCTCGCTCTGGCTGCCGCCGCTGCGTCGCACGCGGGGGACGCCGCCGACGGGGACCGCGCGGCAGCACGACGGCGGGTCGCGTCACTCGCGCGCGCTCGTCGAGGTCGGAAGCCGGCTGCAGGCCAATGTCCCGGCGCTCGTCGCCGCGCTCGCCGCTCGCATGCGTGAAGACGACGTGAACTTTCCGGCGGCGCGCCCGCTGCGCCAGTCACTGCTCGAGGATCACTACACGTCCTTTCTTTCCGACGTCGCGGCGCAGATGACGCTCGTTGGCGAGAGCAGCGGCGAGGCGTCGGTTCTGTTCGGGGACGGAGCGCGCATCGAGCAGACGATTGCCGAGCTGCACGGGCGGCAACGCGCCGCGCTGGGCTGGACGGAGGAACAGGTCGCCCGCGAGTACGTGATCCTCGAGGACGAAGCGGACGCGCTGCTCAAGCGCGACGGCCGTCCGGATGACGAGAGCGCGCTCGAGGTCGTCCGCGCCCTGTTCCGGGCGGCGGCGACGACCAGCGTCAGGTCGATCCGTCAGGCGCGCCGAGAGCGATAGACGGCGCGGCCAGCGGCGCCGCGCGCGTCATGGGTGAGCGCGGAATGCGAAGTACACGGCGCCGATGAGGCAGAAGAACGCCCAGAGGTGATCGAGGCGGAGCTGCGACTTCATATAGAAGATCGCGAACGGCGCGAAGACAGAGAGGGTGATCACCTCC
>JAICUE010000554.1 GCA_025936015.1 Gemmatimonadaceae bacterium | reverse complement strand
GGGTTCGTCGAGCGGTACCGGGACGACCGCCCCGGTGGCCGGGGTCATCGCGACCGCGCCGTTGCTGCCGCCGACCCAGAGCGTGCTGTCACCCGAGGCGAGGGCCTGCACCCGGCCGAGCCGAGCGAGCGAAGCGACCGGACGGTCGAACCGCTCGGTCCGCGCGGCGCCCGTCCCGATCCAGAGCTCCGCGCTGCTCGCGATCGCCAGCCCCTCCGCCGTGACGGCCAAGGCCTGGATGTCGGGAGACACCGACGGGGGCAACCGGATCGGCTCGGCCTCCGCTGCCGCGCCGATCGCGCGATACAAACCCCCGATAGTCCCGATCCAGATCGTGTCGCCGGACGAGGCCAGCGACCGCACCGGCGGGAGGCTGCCTAACGTTCGCGTCGCGCTGTCCGCGGCGCGCGCGGTGCCCGGGCCATGGTCATCGGCCGCCGGCCACGGAAGGACGACGACGCTGCGGTCGGTAGCGACGACGCATCCCATCGGCGCGGCGAGCGCGGCCGTCGCCGGTTCGAAGATGCGATGATCATTCTCGAGCCGCGCTGACGGCGAATTGGCGAGCGGATTCGTGCTGGCCATTCCGGCACCGAGCTCGCCGGCCGCGCAGAGCGTCCCCTGTCGCGCGACGACCGCGCTCAGCGCGCCGAGGCCCCGGTAAAACGAGGGCCACGCCCACGTCCCGAGATCGTCGCTGGCCATCGTGACGAGCGAACGGTCGGCGTTCCACGGCGCGGGATCCTCGACGATCATGACGCCGGTCGCGGTACGGGCGATCGAGCGGACTATCCCGGCGCGGAGCCCGAACGGGAGCTGCCGCGACCGGTGAAAATCGATGTCCGCGACGAACACGCCGCCGCCGCGCGTGCCCACCCACGCCTCGCCGCTGGCTTCGCCGCGGGCGATCGCGCTCGGCGCCCAGACGCGCAACGCGTCGTCGCGAAGGAGCAGCGGGTCGCTCACCGCCTGGAGCAGCGCGGCATCGCCGCCGACCGTGACACGGCCGCCGATGCGGTCGGGTGAGAGCGCTTCACCAGGCGCGAGCTGCCGCGCGGTGCCTGACGCGCTGATCGCGACGACCGTGCGGCCTAACGCGTACGCATCGGCACCGCTGCGGTCGACCGCGAGCGCGCTGACCTGCTGGCCGACGTCGGTTGCCCAGACTCCGCTGATCGCCGGCCTGACGACCGTGACGCGCGAGCCACAGGCGATCCAGAGCGCATCGCCGATCATGTTGGTGATCGCGGCGCACGACTCGCCAGCGATCGGCGAACGCGGTCCGGCGAAGCCCAGCGCGATCGGCGGGAGCCAGCTCCGCCGATTCCGATCGTAGATCGCGACGCCGCCCTCGGCCACGACGAACGCACGCATCGGCGCGACCGCGATTGCGCTGACGTTGGCGAAGGGACCGACGCGTACCACTTCCTCGCGCAGCGTCGCGCCCGACGGCGACGCGCCACCGCCACCCGGAACTGGTGTACAGCCGGCAACGATGCCTAACGCGATGAGGTCCATCACCGCCGCGCAGCGAATGCGCGACGCGCGCGCACTCACGGCAGATCGCCCGCGGCTGGAAGCGACGCGAGGACGTCGGGGTCGAGCGGCTCGGGCCACTGCTCCCACACGTCGCCGAGCGAGCGCGCAACGTCGTCGAGGGTGATGCCGCGTACCGACCGCCGGCTCCC